>CAYUBX010000158.1:0-7038 GCA_964443165.1 uncultured Acidimicrobiales bacterium | reverse complement strand
ATCGAGCAATGGACGGACGGCCTCTGCCCTGGCCGCATGGTCGAGCAAGGAACGAGAGAGAGGCGTTGTCTCCTCGCCGACGAGGACGGCGGCCAAGTCGCGAGCCGTCGAGGCCATGCCCATGGTGTGGTAGGCGATGAGCATGCCGACGACCACGTCGTCACCAGCGGGAGTCAGACCCGGACCCCACCCAATACTGGCTTCGGGTGCTCGTGGGAGCGCGACCGGTCGAGTCGAGCGAACAAAGCGATCCACGCGTTCGCTGTCGAGCGTTTCGGTGCGCGCCCGAGGATCCCACCAACGGCGTGCGACGATCAGCTCCCGCGGCTGGCCGTGGGACGGAGTGAACTCACTCGGCACGTAGCCATTCGGGAATCGGGGACCGTTCACGCTCTCTCTGATGGTGAACCGAGGACCAACCGCACCGCGGAGCGCCAGGCTCGCCGCAGCAACGGTCGTGACCGTCGGTCCGAGCTGCCCGTCGATGCGGGCGACTGGGATCGTTGCCGTCATGAGAGATCGACGATGGCAGCTACCGGGCCACCACCGGCTGGCCCCTGGTGGAGCGCTGCGACCGAGACGAACACAGCGGGTTCGCCGAGCGCTGAGGCGACAACACCGCCGACCGCCGCCTTGATCTGCCGGTGATGATGCACGTCAGAGTCGTTCAGCATCACCTGGCGATATCGCCGGAGCTCGGCGCGGGGGTCGGCCTCGGCCTTGACGAACACCTGCACGACACGTCCCTCGAGATCGTCGGGATGAGGGCGCTCCGGAAGCTCGAGGCCCGCCGAGCGGACGGCTTCGAAGACGCCGTCCCGATCGATGGCATCGCGCATCACCGAGTGTCCTACCCGGAAGCTTCCGCCCGCTCCTGGAGCGTTCCCCACAACGATGATCTGTCCCCTGTCGAGCTCGACACCCGATGAGCACGACGCAACCGATGAGAAGAGATCGAGATCGTGGCCGATCTGCTCCGCGGTGGGCATGTCGATCTCACCGAGAGCGACAGCGATGCCCAGGGCTGTGGTGCCGTTGGAGATCGCCATCGATTCCAGCGGCTCCTCGGTGAAGACGCTGTGGCCTCTGACCTCGGCCTCGCGGATTGTCTCCATAGTGAGCAACGGGGTCTTGGTCTGGACGTAGTGGACCTCGGCGGGATCGGTGATGCCCGCCTCGGCCATGGCCATCTTCACGGCTGCCGCGACCTTTTCGACCATCGCCGGTCGACCGATGTCCTCGGGGAGGATCTGTTCACTCATCGAGATCCCAACCGTCAACCGTGACTCGTCGCTTGGACCGGCCGGACCCTCGACCTTCGACAAGATCACGGCGTTCGGGCAGATCACGCCGTCGGTCCCACCCGACCAGGCCATCGGAATCTCGTTGATCTCGCTGGATTCCCGAGTGCCTCGTTCGGTGAGCACGGCCCGAAACGCCTGGTCGGCGAGGATGCGGGTGTAGTCGTTGACCCCGCCGTTCCCCTCGGTTTTGCCGATGATCGCAACGACGCCGTCCGCTGTGATCTCGCCACGGTCGATGAGCGCCGCCAGACCACTTGCGTCTGACACGCTCTCGATCACGATCTTGTGTGCAGCGAATGGCATTCGAGCTCCCTCGGCGATGTCAGCGGTTCAGGACAGATACGACGACGTCCTCAACCAGCTTTCCTGTGGGTCGGGACGTCGAGCCGGCAGTCGTTCTCAGGGCATGGATGTCGTGCGGGTCGAGGGGCATCCGCGTGACCTCGAACCCCTCGGCGTCCTCGATGGCCGAGGCGATCACCGCCGAGACAGGGATCACCCCGGCCTCGCCGGCCCCCTTGATGCCGAGCGGATTCAGCGGGCTCGGTGTCTCGAGATGGTCCGTCTCGATGTCCGGAACTTCAGTGCAAAACGGCATCAGAAAGTCCATAAACGAGGCGTTCTGCAGCTGGCCCTGTTCGTCGTAGGCCATGCGCTCATAGAGGGCCCCACCCACACCCTGGGCGACGCCACCGTGAATCTGGCCCTCGACGATCATCGGGTTGATCATTCGCCCGCAATCGTGCACGACGCAGTATCGGACGATCTCGACCTCGGCGGTGTCAGGGGCGATCTCCAGCTCGACGGCGTGGGCTCCGCTAGCAAAGGTCGCCCGAACCGGCGAGTACCAGCCGGTGGCCTCGAGACCGGGTTCTTCGCCGGGCTTCACGGGCGGTTCATCGAGACGACCCCCATCTGCGAACTGGGTGGCAGCGCGCGCGGCCTCGCTGAACGAATAGCGGAGCGGATTCGCCAACACCGCCACCTGAGTGAGGGGAATTCCTCGGGCAGGGGTCCCTCGGACACTGACGACGCCGTCGACGATCTCGAGATCTTCGGGATTGGCCTCAAGTGCTTCGGCGGCGACACGCAGCGCCTTGTCCTTCACCTTGCTGGCCGCATCGGCGATCGCGTTGCCGCTCATGACGGCCGCCCGCGATGCGAACGTGCCCACTGCGTACTGGAAACGGCGTGTGTCGCCGGTCACGACCTCGACATCAGCGAACGGCACGCCAAGTTCGTCGCTGACGATCTGAGCGAAGGAGGTCAGGTGACCCTGCCCGCTGGACGCGAGGCCGGTGGACACCTGAACCTTTCCGCCTGTCTCGATCCGTATATGGGCGCCCTCGTAGGGGCCCAGGCCGGTGCCTTCCACGTAGCAAGCGACCCCGATACCCCGCCGACGCCCCTTCGCAGCCGCATCAGCCCTCCTGGCTTCGAAGCCCTGCCAATCGATCAGGTCGAGTGCCTTGTCGAGCATGCCGGGATAGTTGCCCGAGTCGTAGATCGCGGGGCGGCCGTCTTGAAAGATCATCTCCAGGTCGTAAGGGAACTCGTCGGGCTGGATGAAGTTCCGGTAGCGAACCTCGGCCCGGTCGAGGCCGAGTTGGGCCGCGATGCGATCGATCGTGCGCTCCATGGTGAACACGGCGTGCGGTCGAGCCGCACCGCGATAGGGCGTGACCTGAACCGTGTTGGTGTAGACGCTTCGAAACCTCACGCGGTAGTTCGGGATCTTGTATGGGCCCGGCAGCTGGGTTGCCGTGATGAGCGGGGCGATCATCCCGTAGTGGGTAAAGGCGCCGTTGTCGTGCACGAAGTCGACATCGAGAGCGAGGATGCGGCCCGCGGCGTCGAAACCGACCTTGGCATGGTGGCGCTGCGCCCGCTCGTGTGAGGAGGCAACGAAGTGTTCAGCGCGGTCTTCGGTGTACTTGACTGGGTGATCGAGGGTGATCGCGGCCCATGCGGTCAAGATGTCTTCGGGCCAGGGGTGGATGACCTTCGTGCCGAACCCACCGCCGACGTCGATCGCCGCAACCTCCACCTGTTCATCCGGGAGCTCCAGGATGTTGGCGAGGGCAAACCGGACGCTCGTCGGCGTCTGCGTTGCGTTCTGGACCCGCAGCCGCCGGCTGTGGCGATCCCATTCGGCGTAGCTGGCACGGCCCTCGAGCGCAGCTCCCATGCTGCGCTCCATGTCGAGGTCGAGCTCCACCACGTGGGGTGCGCTGGCGAGAGCGGCCTCGACATCGCCGACGTGCTCGACGTGTTCAGCGGCCACGTTCCCCCGCACGTCCTCGCGGACGAGGGTCGAGCCGAGTGCCGCGTCGATGCCGACGACCGGGGGGGTGGCTTCGTACTCGATCACCACGCGTTCGGCCGCGTCTTCAGCGATGTAACGGTCAGTCGCGACGATGGCCACGATCGGCTGGCCAACATGAAAAACCCTGCCGTTCGCCAGGACGTCCTGAGTGCGTGGTGCGACGAGCGAGGGATGTGGAATGAGGAGCGGAAGTGGCTCCTGGATGCCTCTGGGTAGGTCGTCATATGTCCACACCGCGATGACGCCGTCGAATGCGATCGCATCGGAAACGTCGACCGAGAGGATCCGGGCGGCGGCCTCAGTGGAGCGCACCATCACGAGCGCGTAGGCATCGGGGCCAACATCGTCGGTGTAGGAACCCTGGCCGGTGACGAGGCGTTCGTCCTCGTTTCGGCGGATCGGCTCGCCAAAGCTTGCCGTTGTCATCGGTCGCCGGCTTGCCCGAGCTCGGCCGCTCGGCGAACCGCGGCCTTGATGTTCTGGTACCCCGTGCAACGGCACAGATTCCCGGCGAGTGCCTCGGTGATCTCGTCGTCGTCGGGATCGGGGTTTCGTTCGAGCAACGCGGCGGCTGTCATGAGGAAGCCGGGGGTGCAGAACCCGCATTGGAGGCCGTGGCATTCCCGGAACGCCTCCTGGACCGGGTGGAGCGCGCCATCTTCAGCCGCCAGATCCTCGACTGTACGGATCTCGCGACCATCAGCCGCGACGGCGAACATCAGACATGACCGCATCGGCAGCCCGTCGACGAGCACGGTGCAGCAGCCGCACACCCCATGCTCGCAACCGACGTGAGTTCCCGTCATCCCGAGATCGACCCGGATCGCATCGGAGAGGAGACGTCGCGCAGGAGCGTCGATCGCGGTTGTCGCTCCATTGACGGTCAGCTCGATCCGCCGGGTCGGTTCAACGTTCATCGATTTGTCCTCATGATGCTGCCGCGAGCACGTCGCACACGAGCACCCCGGCGAGGTGCCGACGATAGTCCGCCGATGCATGAACGTCGCCGGAGGGATTGACGCGCTCGATCACGAAGTCATAGACGTCGGCTTTTTCGATCTCGACCGGCGATCGCCCCGCCACGACGTCCGCCAGATCAAGGATGAGGGGCGTCGGCGCGAGCGAGATGAAGGCGACCCGCGCCGAACCGAATGTGCCGGACGGTTCTCGAACGACCGCGCCGACCAAACCGCAGACGGCAAAGTCACCGTGGCGTCGAGCGACTTCCCGAATCGCCGTTGTCGTCGAGTCGGGGAGCCGGGGAAAGACGGCCTCAACCAGTAGCTCGTTGTCGGCGAGCGAGGACTGCAACGGACCGACGAAGAACTCACGGGCGTCGATCGTCCGTACACCGGCGACTGACCGTGCCCGCACGGTTCCGCCGAGCAGGGCCAGAACCGCTGTCAGCTCGCCTGACGGATCGGCATGAGCGAGCGAGCCACAGACCGTTCCCCGGTTACGAATCACCTCGTGAGCGACGAGTCGTTCCGCTTCGCGGAGCAGAGGCACGGCCGAGGCCGCCTCGTCGTGATCGAGGAGTTCGCTGTGCGTCGTGGCCGCTCCCACCGTCACTGCCTCGTGAGACACCCCGATGCTCCGCAACTCATTCAAGCGAGAAATGTCGATGAGATGGACGGGGGCCGCGAGGCGAAAGTTCATCAGTGGCACGAGGCTCTGCCCGCCAGCGAGCACCTTTGCGTCCTCCAGATGGTCGAGCAACGCCACAGCCTCTTCGACCGACTCCGGCCGGTGATAGTCGAAAGAGGAGGGCTTCACCGATCGGCTCCCGCGACGAGACGCTGGAGGCTGGTATCGAGCGCTGTCGGCTCCCCGATCAAGGTGCGCAGCTGACCAGTCGATGCCGGAAGACCGCTGACACCCATGTAGTCGAACATCAACCTCACCTCTGTAGGCGTACCGTCTGGAGGAGGCACTTGGACCGCTGCGATCGGGCGACCGCTCAGTGCGGACAGTCGCGCGGCGATCTCGCGGTGGGTTACCGCACCGACGCCGCAGAGGTCCCAGCCCGAGCCTGGTTCGAACCGCTCCTCCAAGCTGACGACTGCAGCCGCGCCGACATCGGCCAGATCCACCATGGCCGTCGAGGCATCGACTGAATACGGGAGGCGCAGCTCCCCTTCGGCCAGCGCTTCACGAACGTACGGCACCAGATTCTGAACGTAGGGAGCCGGCCGGAGGAAGGTGACCCGTCCACGGCGTCGCTCGAGCAGCAGCTCCTCGGTCCTGAGCTTCCGCCAATGATGCGGCATTGCTTCGGTCTGAGGATGGAGCACGGAGTGATAGATGAGCTGGTCGACGTCCGCCGCGACGTCGGCCAACAACGACCCGATCTCCACTTCGGCCGGATGGAAGTTGGGACAGATGTGGTACACGGCATCGACGTCGCCGACCAACGAAGCCAGAGTCTGGCGATCGTTCACGTCACCCACGACGACGTCCTGTGTGACCTCGCGGAGAGCTGCGGCCTGGACTTCGTTGCGCGCCAAGGCCCGGATTCTCCAGGTAGGTGCAACAGCCGCCATCACGGCCCGGCCGGTCTTGCCGTGGGCCCCCGTCACAGCAATCGATTTCATCGGCTGCGATGATAACTGCATCGGTTCACCCCATGAACGAGGTGATGGCTCCCGGGAGACGGAAGCCACCTCGACCCCGATCCCGGTCGCGCCCAGGCCACGATCAGCTTCACGCTCGTGACCCAGATCGAGGAACAGCTCAGCAGGAGGTCCATCCAGCGCGATGTCGTGAGCTTGTCCACCCGGGTGCTCGTCGACGACGACCGGAGTTTGGGTGGCCGACCAAGCCAATCGGTCGTCGCACACTCGGGCACACAGATTTGGTAGAACACCGCGATGACGTTCTTCGACGAGTGCATGGACTTCGCACGTCCGGCTTGGGACGCTTTCGAGCACCATCCCTGGATCGACGCTCTCTTTGCCAATGAGTTGGATGACGCCCAGTTCCGTTATTGGTTGGCCCAGGACCTGCCCTATCTCGGCCAGCACATCACGGAAGTGGCCTATCCGAAGGTCCCGCCCCACAACCCCCTCGTGGAGCTAGAGAAGGAGTACGCGCAGCGGTCAGACTCCGGTCGGGTGGAGCTGAAACTGCTGGACGAAGTCGGCGATTTCGCGAAGACGCGATGGGCGGCGAGACCTCGTCGAGACGCCTTCATCAACTTCTGGATCCGCACGGTCCACGAGGGCACGTTCGGAGACATCTGCGCAGCGCTCTATGTCTGCTACTCGTTCGACGTGACCTTTGGCGACCGGTACAAGGCCGAGGAACCCACCGGCCTTCCCGACCTCCAGTTGGAGTGGCTCCAACAGTGGGTTGATCCGTTCTTCGTCCGCTTGCGCCTCGCAACCGAAGCAGGCCTCAATGAAGCGG
>CAYUBX010000157.1:0-7069 GCA_964443165.1 uncultured Acidimicrobiales bacterium | reverse complement strand
GGTCGGCGACCGCCGATGAAGGAACGCCAGACGACCCGCTCAGGCCAAAGGTGGCCACACCGCTGCCGCCCGCTGCGAGGAGCATGTCAGCGTGACCGTGGTAGCAACCGGCGAACTTCACGATCCGATCCCGCCCGGTGTGACCGCGCGCGAGTCGGATGGCTGTCATGGTCGCCTCGGTCCCGCTGTTGACGAGACGAACGCGATCCACGGTGGATACCCGGGCAGCGATCTCCCGTGCCAACGCGAACTCACCGCCGGTCGGCGCTCCGTAGGACGTCCCGCGTCCCGCTGCGTCGGCGATCGCCGCGGTAATGGCCGGGTGCGCGTGTCCCGCGATGACAGCGCCATAGGACTGAACGAGGTCGATGTACGCCGTTCCCTCCACATCGGTGACGTGAGCGCCGGACGCAGAGGCGACGAAGTACGGCGCGCCACCCACCGCACCGAACGCCCGCACGGGTGAGTTGACCCCGCCGGGGATGAGCGTGCGTGCCTCGTCGAAGAGACCTTGGTTGCTGTTGGATCCACTCATCACCCTGCCTCGCCGCGTTCGGTCGTGCGCATCTTACGGAGCCGCACGAGAAGGGAGGAGCGCAGCGACGACCGAATCGACGGCGGGACCCGAGCCGCCCGTCGTCAGTCGAGGGCGGCGAAGAGTTCGTCGAGCAGGTCGTCGGGGTGTCGGTGATCGAGTGCGTCGAGGCGAAGGGTCGCTTCGGGAAACTCGAGGTGTCGCACCAGCGGATTGGGGACCACGATCGAACGAAGGCCCGCAGAACGGGCCGCGGTGACCCCGTTGTGGCTGTCCTCTACCACGACCGTGTGGTCCGGGGAGGCTCCGAGGAGCTCGATCGCACGAAGGAACACGTCCGGCGCCGGCTTCGCCACACCAGCGACGTCGTCTCGGCAGACGACGTGATCGAAGTGGTCGAGCAGCCCCACCCGCTCGAGGTGGCGGTCGACCCATTCGTGTGGCGAGCTCGAGCCGACAGCGAGGGGTATCCCGCGAGCCACCGCGCCATCGATCAGCTCCCGTACTCCGGGAAGAATCGGCTGGCGGTCGGTGATCTCGTCCTTGAGACGACGGCGATCGTCAATCACCCGTTCGTGCTCCAGCCGCCGGCCGAGCCGCCTCTCCAGCTCGCCCACCCACTCGTGCTTCCGGTCGGTGCCGAGCCCGGCGATCCACCACTCGAAGTCCAGTTCCTGGCCGTGCGCCGCCCAGACGTGCACCATCGACTGGTGGGCGGGTGACTCGGTGTCGACAATCGTCCCGTCGAAGTCGAAGATCAGCCCGCGGGTCATCGCAGCGCCTGTGTGGCCGCGGCAGCGAGGCCGGCGGCCGACGCTTCGCCGGCGATCTGGGCGACTTCGATTCCGAGCGCTGCGCATTCCGCCGCAGTCGTCTGACCGATCACCGCGACCGTCCCGTGGATCACCCCGCCGGTCTGTTCGAGGTGCCCTCGCACAGCGGACGGCGACGCGAAGGTGACGACGTCGGCGTGGGCGACTTCGTCCACGAGGTGATCGGAGAGCGACGGGTGAACCGTCCGGTAGGCCGCCACGTCCCACACGTCCCACCCGCGCCTGCGCAGGCCGTCCGCCAGGTCCGGCCGGCCGTCGGTGGCGCGGGGCACGAAACACTCATCGCCCTCGACGGGTTCGGGGAAGGCGGCGGCGAGCGAGGCAGCCTCGTGGTGATCGGGAACCAGATCGGGCGGACGGCCCAACTCCGCCTCGACGCGCCGCGCGGTGGCTCGACCGACCACGGCGACCTTGATCGACCCGAACCGGCGCCGCACACCGCGGCGCTCCGAGCGCGCGAGCGTCGCGGCGACGGCGTTGGTCGAGGTGAACGCGACCCAGCTGAAGCGGTCGAGCCGCAGCAGGGCGTCGTCGAGGGGTTGGCCTCCATCGAGCGGGGGGACGATGGCGATGGCCGGCGCCTCCACCACTGTCGCTCCACGCTCCCGCAGCAGTTCCGCGAGCTCGCCCGCCTGGTGGGAAGCCCGCGTCACGACCACCGTGTGGCCGCGGAGCTCGTCGCTCACGCCGGCGAGCCCCTGTCCCCCAGGAGTTCGGCACCACCGCGCTCGTTCAACAACAGCTCGGCCATTCGTCTGCCGACCGCGTCCCCATCGGCACCGGCGTCGTCGTGTCGGAGCATCACTCGCCCATCGAGGCTTCCCAGCACTGCCGTCACCCGGATCGACTCGCCGTCGAGAATCGCGTGAGCGCCGACGGGAAGGTCGCACCCACCGCCGAGCTCGGCAAGGTAGGCGCGCTCGGCCGACACACATCGCGTCGTGGCGGCGTCGACGATCTGCGCGAGCGCGCCGACGACGTCCGCATCGTCCTCACGAGCCTCGACGGCCACCGCGCCTTGCCCCACCTGCGGGATGACCTGCGTCGGGTCGAGGTGCTCGGCGATCTTGTCGTCGAGCCCGAGGCGCTCGAGGGCCACCGACGCCACGACGACCGCATCGATGTCGTCGCGCTCGGCCGCTTCGATTCGCGTTCCCATGTTTCCCCGCAGGCCGACGAACCGCAGATCCGGACGTAGGTGCGCCAGCTGAGCGCGACGACGCACCGATCCAGTCGCAACCGTGGCGCCTGCCGTGAGTGCGTCGAACCGAACCCCGACGAGCGCATCCCGAACATCGCCCCTCGCCAGACACCCCACCACGGTGAGGCCATCCGTCGGCGTCGACATCATGTCCTTGGCCGAATGCACGGCGAGGTCGGCCCGCCCGTCGAGCACGGCGGCTTGGACTTCTTTGACGAACACGCCACGGCCGGCGAGCTCCCAGATCGGGCGGGATCGGTCGATGTCGCCCTCGGTCTCGACGACCACCAGCTCGGAGGACCGTCCCTGCTCGGCGAGCGCCGCAGCGACCGTCTCGGCTTGCCACCTGGCGAGGGGACTCCCCCGTGTCGCGATGCGCATCGCTTCGGGACTAGAGGTCGAAGAGATCGCGCACGCTGTCGGCCAGGCGATCGCCCTTGGCGGTGCCGGCTGCGTCTTTGAGCGCGATCGTCGGGTGGTGCAGCAGCTTGGCTACCAGGCCCCTGCTGAACTGCTCGACCGCGGCGCGTTGTTCGGCGGTCAGGTCCCCGGATGCGAGCAGCCGCTCGAGCTCCGTCAGGCGAAGGTCCTCCGCAGTGCCCCGCAGGGATGCGATCAGGGGCGCCATCTCGCGAGCCGAGCGCACGTCTCCAAATCGCGATACCTCTTCCTCCACGATCGCGTTGACCCGGTCGACCTCGAGGAATCGCTCGGCGCGTCCGCCTGCGGCGAAGCTGGACAGGTTGTCCATGTCGAGCAGGGTCACACCATCGAGGCGAGCGACTGCGGGATCGACGTCACGCGGCATGGCGATGTCGACGATGAGCAGCGGCTGGCCGGCGCGTCGCTCGATCACCTCACCGACGGACGCGTGGTCGACGATGACCGAGGTCGCGCCCGTGCTGGTGAGAAGAAGATCGACCTCGCACAGCGCGTCGTGCAATTCGTCGAGCGGGAGTGCGCGTCCTTGGACGCGGCCAGCGAGCGACTCCGCGCGTTCGGCCGTGCGGTTGGCGATGAGGAGGTCGCGCGGTCCGGCACCGGCGACAGCGACCACCATGCCCTCCGCCATCTCGCCCGCGCCGACCACGAGAACCGAGCGATCGGTGAGCGACCCCAGCCGTTCCTCGGCCATCTCGACCGCGGCGTGCGACACAGACGACGTGTGACGGCTGATCGAGGTCTCGGTGCGTGCGCGCTTGCCGACCTCGACCGCGTGGCGGAACAACAGGTTGAGAACGGTCCCGGCCGTGCCCTCGAGGCGAGCGCTCTCCCAAGCCGACTTGGTCTGACCCAGGATCTCGCCCTCACCGAGAACGACCGAGTCGAGCCCAGAGGCCACGCCGAAGAGGTGACGCACCGCGTCGTCGTCGTGGTGGACGTAGAGGTGGTCGGCGAGAGCTTCGGGTGCGACGAATGCCGAGGTGGCGAAGAAGTCGCGGATCTCGGCATAGGCGGCGTGGAACTTCTCAGCGACGACATACGCCTCGGTGCGATTGCACGTCGAGATGAGAACGGCCTCGCTCACGTGTTCGCGCGAAGCGAGTTCTCCGAGCTGCTTGGGGAGGTCGTCGGGCGCCACAGTGCACTGCTCCAACAGCTCGATGGGAGCACTGCGATGGTTGAGTCCGAGGACGACGATCGACACAGGGGTTTTCCGCCGGTTGGAGAAGCGTGGTCAGGTCAGTTTCTCGCATGGGAGAGGCATTTGCCACTCCCAAACGCGCCCCGTACAGGACGTGATTCGACGCCCAGTAATACCACCCATTGTGGTTGATTTCCACTTTATGTGGTTGAGCATGTGGGGGTCACGCACGGGCCTCGAAGTCGGTGAGCAGGTCGACGTCGGTGCGTTGTGCGTAGAACGAGAGGATCTGCAGCTCGAGCGCCAGATCGACCTGCCGAACGTGCACACCATCTGGTGCCGCGACGACGCTGGGCGCGAAGTTCAGGATCGAGGAGATGCCCGCCTCGACCAGGCGATCCACGGCATCCTGCGCGACCGCGGCGGGCGTTGCCACGATCCCGATGCACCCGGGCCGGTCGGCGACGAGATCGGGAAGGGCAGCGATGTCGTGGACCGGAACGCCGGAGATCTCCGTGCCGATCTTGGCCGGATCGGTGTCGACGAACGCAGCCACCGGGAACCCTCGATCCGTGAACCCACGGTAGTCGGCCAACGCGTGCCCCAGATTGCCAGCGCCCGCGACGACCACCGCTCGTTCGCGGGTGAGCCCGAGCTCGCGCGACATCTCGAAGATCAGAAGCTCGACGTCGTAGCCGACCCCACGCGTGCCGTAGCTCCCGAGGTACGACAGGTCCTTGCGCACCTTGGCAGCGTTGACGCCAGCTGCCCGCCCGAGCTCCTCGCTCGACACCGTGGGCGTTCCGTTCGCCGCGATGCCCACCAGGCTCCGCAGATACAGCGGCAGCCGAGAGACCGTGGCCTCGGGGATCGGTCCCCTGCCGTTGTCTCCTGCTGCATCCATAAAAGGCAGCGTAGCGAGCTTGTGCGTTCGTGAAACTTCAGCGATCGCGCAGCAGCCGCTTGAGGGTCTTCCCCGTTGCTCCTGCCGGCAGTGCGTCGTGCACGTCGATCCGGACGGGGCACTTGAAGCGCGGAAGGCGCTCTGCGGCGAAGAACAGCAACTCGTGCTCCTCAATCAATGCACCCGCCGCGGCCTCCACGTGGGCCACGATCCGCTCCCCGGTTCGGTCGTCCGGCTCACCGACGACCGCGACCGCGGCGACCGCTGGGTGCGCGTCGAGAACGTTCTCGACCTCCGCGGGATACACGTTGAAACCCGAGACGATGATCAGGTCACCCAGCCGATCCACGAGCCACAGCCAGCCGTCGTCGTCCATCACCGCGATGTCCCCGGTGTGGAGCCAGCCGTCGTCGTCGATGCAGCTCGGTCCGCCGTCGAGGTATCCGGCGAACACGTTGGGCCCGCGCACCCAGACCTCGCCGGGATCGCCGACGAACGCGTCCTCGCCTTCGTCATCGACCAGCCGGAGCTGCAGCTCGGGAACGGGTCGACCGACCGAGCCAGGTCGGTACTGATCCGCTGGCGGCATCGTGACGACGGGAGCCGCTTCGGTCAGCCCGTACCCCTCGCGGATACCGACGCCGTGGAGTGCCTCGAACCGCTCCGCCGTCGCGCGCGGCAGGGCCGCAGCTCCGCTGAGCGCACGACGCAGACCCGCGAGTGCCGGATGTGGATGTGGCAGAGCTGCCCACGAGTTCCAGACGGGAGGGCCTGCTGCGACAACCGACACTGCGTGTCTGGCGAGGAGCTCCAGGGTGCGCTCGGCGTCGAACCGTTCGTCGAGCACGAGTGTTGCGCCGACACGAAGGGTGAGGCCGAGAACGACATTGAGGCCGAACACGTGAAAGAGCGGGAGCACTCCCAGCACAACGTCGTCGGGCACCACGCCGTTCGGATCGGCAGCAAGCACCTGCTCGTGGTTGACGAGCAGCTGGCCGTGGGTCAACACCGCGCCGCGGGGAGATCCCGACGTCCCGCTGGTGAAGAGCACGATCGCTGGGTCGTCGTCAGCGACGTCGATCGCGGGCCGCGCACCGCCGCCAGCCAGCTCGACCAACGAGACGGTCCCAAGACCGTCCGGAGCGCTCCCCTCTGCGACCCCGATCACCTTCACGTTCGCGAGGGCACCGGGATCGATGCCAGCCAGCGACCGCGCCCCCGCGGGTCCCGCGATCACGGCCGTCGGTTGGAGGACGTCGAGCTCGCGAGCCAGTTCCGCGGGCGGGTTGGCTGGATTGAGCGGGGCGGCGACGGCCCCGGCTCCGACGATGGCCAGAAGGGCCGTGACGAAGAGCTCGTTGTTGGCGGCGATGACCGCCACGTGATCCCCGCGCCGAACGCCGCGCTCGACCAGCCCGGACCGCAGCCGCGCGACCTGGTCGACCAGATCCCCATATGTCGTCTCGCCGGTGCGTCCGATCAGCGCCACCGTGTCCGGCGGGTGTCCGGAGACGATCGACGCGAGGTTCATCGTCAGAGGGCGATCTGCGCCAGCTGGATCGTGGCTGCCAGAAGGATCAGAGCCAGCAGCGCAGCCACGGCGATCGTGGTTCCCGGCCTCACGAGGACGCTTCCTTCACCACCACCTCGGTCCCCACATCGAGACCCATCACCGACGCGCCCTCGGCGGACGCGACGCAGAGGAGCCCATGGACGTCGTCCACGAGCGCGGCTTGGCCCGAGAAGAGCTCGCCCGCACCGAGGAGTCGCACCACACGCCGGTCCTCGCCGAACTCCAGAACGAGCACCTCGCCGAACCCCAAGAGGGCGTCGCGGTCGATGTTGAGCTGCGCGTTCCCTCGGCGGTCCACGTGCAGCACCTCGGCGCTCAATGAGCCGTCATCCTCGATCCGCGGAACGGGCATCAGCGACGGGAGGAGCGCGGCCGAGTCGATCTCTTCGCCCAACGATTCGAGCGGTGCGCCGGCTGCGAGGTGGCCGACCGCCGGAG
>CAYUBX010000156.1:0-7084 GCA_964443165.1 uncultured Acidimicrobiales bacterium | reverse complement strand
ATGTGTGACGGCCCATCACGTCCATCCTGCCATCATGAGCGCCATGACTTCCGGCTCGACCCGCCTGCAGACCGATTACCTGATCGTCGGAGCGGGGGCCATGGGGATGGCGTTCGCCGACGTCATCCAGAACGAGTCCGACGCGAGCTTCGTCCTGGTCGACCGGCATGCGAGACCCGGCGGACACTGGAACGATTCGTACCCGTTCGTGCGCCTTCATCAGCCGTCGTCCTTCTACGGCGTGAACTCCCGCCAACTCGGCAACGACACGATCGACCAGGTGGGGTGGAACGCCGGCCTCTATGAGCTGGCCTCGGGAACCGAGGTCGTGACCTACTTCGAGCAGGTGCTGCAACAGCAGATGCTGCCGTCGGGTCGCGCCCAGTACTTCCCGATGTGCGACTACGGCGGGGAGGGCCGCTTTCGCTCCCTCGTGTCTGGTGCGGAGTACGAGGTGGAGGCCGCGAAGATCGTCGACGCGACGTACATGAACGTCCGCGTTCCGTCGATGACGCCACCCAACTACGAGGTCGCGGACGGGGTTCGGCACATGGCGCTCAACGAGCTGCCACGGACCGCTGCGCCGCCGGACGGCTACGTGATCGTGGGAGCGGGCAAGACCGCGATGGACGCCTGCCTGTGGTTGCTCGCCAACGCCGTGGACCCGGACTCGATCACGTGGATCACCCCGCGAGATTCATGGATTCTCGACCGAGCCAAGATCCAGCCCGGCCCGGACTTCTGGGATGCCACGCTCGGCACAGCGGCCGTCAATGTGCAGGCCAGCGCCGAGGCGACCAGCGTCGATGACCTGTTCGATCGGCTCGAGGCGGCCGGGTCCCTGCTCCGGATCGACGAGTCGGTTCGACCCACGATGTACCGCTGCGCGACCTGCACGAGAGCGGAGATCGATCAACTGCGGCGGATTCGCAACGTCGTCAGGATGGGCCGTGTTCAGCGGATCGATGCCGAGCGCATCACGCTCGACGACGGCGACATCCCCACGAGCCCTGGCACTCTGCACGTCAACTGTGCGGCAGACGGTCTCGAGAGGCGCCCCACGCTTCCGGTGTTTGACGCGGATCGGATCACCTTGCAGACGGTGCGTCACTGCCAGCAGGTCTTCAGCGCCGCCCTCATCGCCCACGTCGAGGTCGCCTATGAGGAGCAGGCGACGAAGAACGAGCTCGCCACGGTGGTTCCACACCCCCACACCGACATCGACTGGCTGCGAACCGCGCTCGGCAACTCGCTCAACTCGGCTCGGTGGCGAGCCGATGCCGACCTCACGGCCTGGCTTGTCGGAGCGCGGCTTGACGGGTTCAGCAGGGCGCGAACCGGAGAGGGCGCGAGCGATTCGCAGCGTCAGGCGCTGGCCACGATCGCTGAGCAGGGCCTCGCATCGGTGACCAACCTCCAAAGGCTAATCGCCGAAGCCGCGGCTGCCGGTCGGGGCTGAGGGTCGCCTACCAGGCGAGCGGGATGGTCCGCGGGCCGCGGATCTGGCCCGTGCTCCAGGTCACCGCGCCGGGGTCCGTGAGCTCGAAGTCGGGGATCCGGGCGAACCATTCTTCGAGCGCCACCTTCACCTCCATGCGGGCCAGGTTGGATCCGAGGCAGCGATGGATGCCGAGGCCGAACGCGGAGTGGCGGTTGAGCTCGCGGTCGATCTGGAAGGTCTCCGCGTCCTCCATGAAGTCCGGGTCGCGGTTGGCGGCCGGGAACGGCAGGAGCACCCGCTCGCCCGGGCAGAGCGTGGTGCCAGACACCTCGACCTCCTCGGCCACCACTCGAGCCATGGTCACCGGGGAGTAGTAGCGGAGGAACTCCTCCACGGCAGCGTCGAACGCCTCGGGGTCGTTGGCCAGGCGCTCGCGGTCCTCGGGATGTTGGCCGAGATGCCACAGAGCGGAACCGATCGTGCTCCAGGTGGTGTCGATGCCCGCCAAGAGGAGCAGGAAGAGCCCGCCGCTGATCTGCTGGTCGTCGAGCGGTTCGCCGTCCATCTCGGCCTCGAGGAGGAACGTCACCAGGTCCTCGCGGGGATCGTCTCGACGAGCCTCGATGAACTTCTTGAAGTAGTCGAAGACCTCGAGCGTCGCCGAGCGAGCGACCGTGAGGTCGAACGGGCCGAGTTCGAGGAGTTCGTGGACCCAGCGACGGAACATGTCACCGTCTTCTTCGGGGATCCCGATCAAGCGGGCGATCACCTTCACCGGAATGTGCTTGGCGTAGTCCTCGCTGCCGTCGCACGAACCCGACTCGACGAACTCGTCGAGCAGGTCGCGGCAGATCTGCTGGGTGATGGGCAGCCACTTGTCCATCGCCTTGGGGGAGAAGGCAGGGAGCAGCGCTCGGCGGTGCGACTGATGGTCCGGCGGGTCCGACGTGATCGGCGGCGGCCCGGATGGCTTCGGCGCGGTCATGGTCGTGCTCCAGGTAAAGGCTTGTGATCGGCGGCGACCGGAACTCGCCGAGGTCCTCGGGGGCCACAGCGTTGACGAAGACGGACTTGGACGAGAAGTGCTCCGTGTCGTGCGCGATCGCGGAGATGTCCTCGTGGCGGGTCGGGAGGTACACGCCGTGGAAGCGCTCGGTGTGTGCGACAGGGCAGCCGCTCTCTCGGAGGTCCTTCCAGATCGTGTAGGGATCCGCGTTGTAGTCCGGGTGTGTGTGGTCGAAGTCGGTCGCCCAGTCTTCGACATCTGGCCGGGTCGGTGTGTCCACGGCAGTCCCCCTCGTGTCAGACGCTTCCATCGTACGGGCTCGGCGTTCCCCGGCGCTTTTCTGCGCTGTCGCTTCGGTTGTCTGCGGCTCCAGGCGACGTGGGACACTGCGACTGTGGCACGGCTGGTTCCCACGATGCTGTCGCAGCGTCCGAGCAATGGTGATGTGGTCGCTGGGGTGTCCGTGGCCCTGGTCGCGCTGCCGCAATCACTGGCCTACGCGGAGCTGGCCGGGCTTCCGCCCCAGTACGGCCTGTTCGCCTCGGCGCTCCCGTCGTTGTTGGCAGCGCTGTTCGTGTCGTCTCCCTATCTGCAGACCGGCCCGGTGGCGCTCACCGCGCTCCTGACGTTCGGAGCCCTCTCGACGCTCGCGCCTCCCGGTTCGCCCGAATACATCCAACTCGCAGCGCTTCTGGCCCTGCTCGTCGGGATCCTGCGCGTGGGGCTGGGTCTCATCCGCATGGGTCGGGTGGCCTACCTCCTGAGCGAGCCGGTGCTCACCGGCTTCACGACGGGGGCCGCGATCCTGATCGTGTCGTCGCAGCTGCCCAAGGTGTTCGACGTCGCGCCGGCGGGAAATGGGGTCCTGGAGGACGCCGCGTCGGCGCTGTCCGATCCGGGAGCGTGGAGCGGGACGGCGATGTTGTTCGCAGCAGGTGCACTCGTCGCGATGTTCGGCGGACGGCGGCTGCACCGTCTGTTCCCGGGTGTTCTCCTGGCGGTCGTCGTTGGCGTCCTTGTGAGCACCGGGGCCGACTACTCCGGCTCACGAGTCGGCGATCTCGACGGCGGCTTTCTCTCCCTGACCTGGGACTTTCCGTGGAGCGATGCCGGCCAATTGATGATTCCGGCCATCGCCATCGCGCTGGTGGGCTTCGCCGAACCGTCGTCGATCGCACGCACCTTCGCAGCCGAGGAGCGCCAGCCGTGGGATGCCAACAAGGAGATGGTGAGCCAGGGCGTGGCCAACCTGGCGGCCGGCGTGTCAGGGGCATTTCCCGTGGGTGGCTCGTTCTCGCGGAGCTCGCTCAACCGGCTGGCCGGCGCCACGAGCGCCTGGGCGGGCGCCATCACCGGCCTGTTCGTGCTCGCCGCTCTGCCCCTCGCTCCGCTGATCGAGGAACTGCCGCGAGCGATCCTCGGTGCGATCGTGATCGGCGCAGTGGCCCAGCTGATCAACGTGAAGGAGCTGGTCCGCATCCTGCGCGCATCGCAGGCCCAGTCGCTCGTCGCCCTCGGGACGCTGCTGGCGACGTTGGTGGCCTCCCCGAGGGTGGAGCGCGGAGTGCTCGTCGGTATCGGCCTCGCCCTCATGGTGCACCTCTATCGGGAGCTCTCGGTCACCGCTCCGAGCCATCGATCGGGTGACACCCTCACGGTGTCGCCGACGGGCGTGCTGTGGTTCGCCTCTGTTCCGCAGGTGGAACGGCTCATCCGGTTGGAGTTGGCGGCCCACGAGGAGGTCACCCACGTGGTGATCGACCTGAGCGGCGTCGGCCGTCTCGACTGGACGGCGTCAGCAGCCCTGGCGCGCATTGTGGCCGACGTGTCGTCGACGGGAGCGCGCGTCGAGTTGGTCAACGTCCGCCCTGGCGCGGAGCGCGCGGTCCGGATCCACCTCTCCGCATACGAGAAACGTCACGGCGACTGAGCCGACGCCGCCGAGGTCGAGTCGCAGACGGCCATGCGCGGCCGGAAGCCACTCCACCTCTGGTCCGCTCCCACCCGGCGGAAGATGGCGCGACTCCCACGCGACGGAACGTCGTGAGGTCGACCACCCGGACGCCGAGGAGCGCTTCGAACACGGCCGACAAACGAGCTCGCGCAGGGGTGCCGTAATCTGACGCGGCCGATGCCTGACCTCCGACCTGCTGGACCCCGCTTGCTCGCGGGCGTGCTTGTGGGCCTCCTCGCGCTCACCGGTCTGGTCGCGTGCGGACGCTCCGGCGACGACGTCGTCGTCTTCGCGGCGGCCTCGCTCACCGATGCTTTCACTGCGCTCGAGGCGGAGTACGAGGCACAGAACCCGGGCGTCGACGTTCAACTCAACCTGGCGGGGAGCTCCGGGCTCCGCTCTCAGATCGACGAGGGCGCGCCTGCGGATGTCTTCGCCGCAGCCGCCCCGGTCCACGTCGAGGGCCTCGGCGTGGGCGCCACCTTCGCCACGAACTCCCTGGTCATCGGGGTTCCGCGCGGCAATCCTGGCCGGGTGACGGCAGTCGACGATCTCGCCTCGGGTGACCTGTTGGTGGGGCTCTGCGATCCCCGCGTGCCGTGCGGTGACTACGCGGCCGACCTCCTTGAGCGATTGGGTGTCGTCGCCGCTCCCGACACGTTGGAACCCGACGTCCGTTCATTGCTCGCCAAGCTCGCCAGTGGGGACCTCGATGCGGGACTGATCTACGCGACCGACGCGTCGGCAGACGATCGCGTTGACGCTCTCCAGGTCTCGGGCGCCTCGATCCTGGCCAGCTATCCGGTCGTGCTTCTGTCCGAGGATCGGCACGCCGCCGCGTTCGTCGATCTGCTGACGGGTGAGAGAGGTCGGGACATCCTCCGCGCCCATGGGTTCGGAGCACCGTGACGCGCCGAGTGCCGCGCCGTACGCCGCCGGTTCTCGCCGTGCTCGCAGGTGTCGGCTCGCTCCTGTTCGTCGTCCCGCTCGTCGGTCTGCTGACGCGCGTCGCATGGTCGAGTCTCTTCGACACGCTGAGCAGCGGCGTGGTCCGTGATGCTCTCTGGCTGAGCGCCTCGACGTCGGCGGTCGCGGCCCTCTTGTCGACCCTGCTCGGGGTTCCCCTCGCCTGGGTCCTGAGCAGATCCCAGCTGCGCGGTCGCTCCGCACTTCGTGCCGTGGTGACGCTGCCGATGGTTCTGCCGCCGGTGGTCGGCGGCGCAGCGTTGCTGTTCGCGTTCGGGCGACGCGGCGTCATCGGCGAGGCGCTCGACGACGCCACCGGCTTTCTCCTCCCGTTCTCGTGGTGGGGCGTGGTCGTGGCGAACACCTTCGTCGCCATGCCGTTCCTCGTCCTGACCGTCGAAGGTGCCCTCAGCAACGTCGACCGTCGCTACGAGATGGCAGCGGAGTCCTTGGGGGCCACTCCGCTCCAGGTGTTCCGTCGAGTCACGCTGCCCATGATCCGCCCGTCGCTCGTCGCGGGAGCAGTGCTGGCCTGGGCGCGGGCCCTGGGCGAGTTCGGGGCGACCATCACATTCAACGGCAACCTGCAGGGGCGCACGCAGACCTTGCCGCTCGCGGTGTTCCTCGAGCTCGAGGGCGGCGACCGCGACGCCGCGGTGGCGATCAGCCTCCTCCTCGTGGTGGTGTCGTTGGTCGTGCTCGTCGGTCTGCGCCGCAACTGGTGGCCCGCGCGATGAACGGGCTGGAGGCCTCCTTCCGCGTTCGCCGCAGCGATTCCTTCGAGGTCGCCGTCGATCTGGCGATCGAGCCAGGGGAGACCGTCGCGCTTCTGGGGCCCAACGGCGCAGGCAAGAGCACGGTGGTCGACGCCGTTGCCGGGCACCTGGCGATCAGCGAGGGAACCATCTCTCTCGGGGATCGGGTCCTCGACGATGGCGCGGCCACGTTCGTTGCACCCGAACTTCGGAACATCGGAGTCGTCTTCCAGAACTACCTGTTGTTCGACCACCTCGACGTGCTGGACAACATCGCATTCGGTCTCGCAGTCGAGATGCCCCGTCGCGAGGCGCGGCAGCGGGCTCGGACGTGGCTCGAGCCGATGGGACTTGAACAGCTCGCGGATCGACGTCCGTCGGAGCTGTCCGGGGGGCAGGCTCAGCGAGTGGCGCTCGCCCGTGCGCTGGCTCCCCGCCCCGACCTCCTGCTCCTCGACGAGCCCCTCGCAGCGCTCGATGCCCGCACCCGTCATCAGGTGCGTCGCACTCTCGGGGCGCACCTTGAGAGCTACACGGGCCCCCGGCTCCTCATCACACACGAGCCGATGGATGCCTTCCTGCTGGCCGACCGGATCGTGGTGATGGAGGACGGGGCGATCGTCCAAAGCGGCTCGGCCGACGACATCCGCCGGGCACCGGCCACCGACTACGTGGCAGCGCTCGCAGGCACCAACCTGCTCACGGGGCGCGCCGACAACGGAGATCTGACCCTGGCCGAGGGCGCTCACCTCACCACGTCGGACATGTCGGCGGAGGGCGAGGTGCTCATCGTCATCGACCCGGCGGCGGTCGCGCTGTACCCCGACGAGCCCCACGGCAGCCCGCGTAACGCCTGGCTCGCCGACGTGGAGAGCGTGGAGCGGCTCGGCGACATCGTGCGGGTCCGACTCGGCGGCTCGCTTCCTCTCATGTGTGACATCTCCCCCGGTGCCGCAGCGGCT
>CAYUBX010000155.1:983-7101 GCA_964443165.1 uncultured Acidimicrobiales bacterium | reverse complement strand
GTCTTCGCCGAGTTGCACGCTGCGTGGCTCGACTATGCGCTGCTCATCTTTCCCGGGCAGGGAATCACGCCAGACGAGCAGAACACGTTCGCCCAGCGCTTCGGCTCACTCGAGTTCGCCGCGTCGCCCATCAGCAACATGGGCAAGGACGGCACCGTGCACCACGAGGCCGACGACGACGTCGTGAAGTCCTTGCGCGGCAACGAGGGCTGGCACCACGACAGCACCTACATGCCGATCCAGGCCAAGGGTGCGGTGTTCTCGGCGGAGATCGTTCCTGCTGGCGGCGCAGACACGGGGTGGGCCGACATGCGCGATGCGTACGACGCACTCGACAACACCACCCGCGACGAGATCGCGGCGCTCGAGGCGCACCACTCGCTGTACTACAGCCAGGGGCGGGCCGGGTACCTCCCCAAGAAGAAGGACGACGGCAGCTACGGGCTGTACGGGTACCACGATCTCGACTTCCCGATTCGCCCCCTCGTGAAGATCCACCCAGACACCGGCCGGGCCAACCTCAACATCGGACGCCACGCCCACGACGTGCTGGGAATTGAGCCGGACGAATCCGAGGCACTTCTCGACCGCATCAACGCCGAATCGGTGTCGGATCCCAAGCGCATTCATCACCACCGCTGGGAGGTGGGTGATTCGGTGTTGTGGGACAACCGACGCTTGATGCACCGCGGCACGCCGTTCGACATGACCCAGCCGCGCCGTATGTGGCACACGAGGATCGCTGGCGAACCCGAGTCGGAGTTGGCGCGCAATCACACCGTCCCGGCCTGAGCCGCGACCGGCGCGTTCGGGTCAACGGTCGCGTGGTGACGAGCGACGGCCTGGAGCAGGCTCGTGACCCTCTGCAGGCGCAGGTGAGCCGCGTCGAATCCCCGGGGGGCCACACCTCTGAGAACTCTGATCGGCAGGTTTGGGGCCTGACCGGCGACCCCGACGATCGCTTCGTCGACCACGGAATCCACAGAACCCAGAGCGTGCCGTCGCTGTCGTTGGGGATCAGCGTCTGGTAGAGCCACACGCCGCCACTGCAGATCCGCACCGCGCCGCGATCGGTCGCGACGTCATCGCACGCCCCCGGCGTCAGTGGAGCGCTCGAGATGAACTGGAACGTTCCACCGGCGTTGAGGGAGTTGCCTGGACAGAGATCGGTGGGATCCGCCGTTCCGGCACCGTGATAGATGGCGATCAAGCTGCCGTTGGAACCGTTGTTGAAATAGACGCGAATCTCGCCGTCCGCGATCTCGACGCCCGCATACGGCGCGGTCGGGGTGCCGACGAACGACTCCAGGATCGCTGCGATGACGGGCGCGACGGTCGTCGGTGGCGCCGCCGTGGGCGGAGCAGATGTGGGTGCAGCCGAGGTGGGCGCCTCGGCGGCATCGGACGGCGCTGCGCTCGTGGCCGCCCCGTCTCCGGATTCGTCGTCGCTGGAACCACCACACGCGCCGACGATCACCACCATTGCGATCACCACAGCCGCGTATCGAGTCCGCTTGTATGGCCATGACACGGCCCCGAGGGTGTGGGCACGCGCCGCGATCGGCGCGGGTCAGGCCATTCGACGCCCTCAGCGTCGGTAGCCGGCGAACCTGCGCAACCGAACACTGTTCGTCACGACGAACACCGACGAGGCTCCCATCGCACCCGCGGCAATCATGGGGTTCAGCACCCCTGATGCGGCCAGAGGGATGGCAGCGCCGTTGTATGCGAACGCCCAGAAGAGGTTGCCCTTGATCGTGGCGAGCGTTCGACGGGCGAGCGCGATCGCATCGACGACACCACGAAGATCTCCGGACACGACTGTCAGGTCGGAGGCCTCGATCGCGACGTCGGTTCCCGTCCCGACAGCGATACCGAGATCGGCCTGGGCCAGCGCGGGTGCGTCGTTGATCCCGTCGCCGACCATCGCAACGCGGCTGCCCGCATCCTGCAGACGGGAGATCTCCGCCGCCTTGTCACTCGGCAGAACCTCGGCGATGACGGTGTCGATGCCCACCGCTGCCGCGACCGCCTGCGCTGTCCGCTCGTTGTCCCCGGTCAGGAGCACAACGTCCAGCCCCTGGTCGCGTAGAGCGGAGACGGCGGCCCTACTCGTGTCCTTGATCTCGTCGGCCACCTCGAACATCGCCTCGGCGGAACCGTTGCGTCCGGCGAGAACGGCGGTGGACCCGCGTTCTTGGGCCGACGCGACAGCCTCCTCGAGGGCCGGCGAGACGTCATCGAAGAGGCTGGGCCGTCCCACCTGCACGAGTTGCTTTCCGACCCGGCCGCTGACACCGATCCCCGGCGTCGAGCGGAAGTCGGCGACCTCCAGTGGAGCGGCACCCAGGTCCGCGATAGCTCGAGCGATCGGATGCTCCGAGCGGACCTCGAGAGCACCCGCGAGCCCGACGATCTCGTCGCGAGCCGCAGCGTCGAGATGCGGCGCCGCAACAGCGGTGACTGCCATGCGGCCTGCCGTCACCGTTCCGGTCTTGTCGAGTACGGCGACGTCCACTCGACGCGTGTCCTCGAGAACCTCGCCCCCCTTGATGATCACACCGAGCTGCGCGCCCCGACCGGTGCCGACCACGATCCCCAATGGCGTCGCCAGACCCAGGGCGCAAGGACAGGCGATGATCAGGACCGCGACACCGGCGGTGAAGGCCTCGTTGGCCGTTCCACCCGCGAGACCCCATCCGATCAAGGTGAGGACGGCGACCCCGATCGCCACAGGAACGAAGACCGATGCCACCCGATCGGCGAGTCGCTGGACCTCCGCCCGGCTGCCCTGCGCCTCCTCTACCAGGCGCACGATCTGCGACAACGCCGTCTCCGTGCCGACGCGCGTCGCCTCGACGAGAAGCGAGCCATCGGTGTTGATCGTGGCGCCGATGACCCCGTCCCCCGGCCCGATCTCGACCGGGACCGGCTCGCCGGTGACCATCGACGCATCGACCGCCGCTCGCCCCGTGACGACGACTCCGTCGGTGGCGATCTTCTCGCCAGGACGAACGACGAAGCGATCTCCCACGGCGAGGTGCTCCACGGGCACCTCCGTGCCGTCTTCGAGATGCGCAGCGTGTGCCCCGAGCCCGGCGAGGGCGCGGATGGCGTCGCCGCTGCGCCGCTTTGCCCGCACCTCGAACCACTTGCCGAGAAGGATCAGCGTGACGATCACGGCCCCGGTCTCGAAGTAGACGTGACGGCCGCTGACGTCGAAGACGATCACGACGGCCGACCAGAGCCACGCGGACGTGGCGCCCAGAGACACCAGCGTGTCCATCGTCGTCGCCCTGTGGCGAAGGTTGATCGCAGCAGCTCGGTGGAAGGGCCAGCCCGCCCAGAAGATCACCGGCGTCGTCAGCGCCGCGACCAGCCACTCCCAGCCGTCGAACTGCAGGCCCCTCAGCATCGAGAGCGCCATGACCGGAACAGCGAGAAGCGCGGAGCCGGCGAGTCGCGTCCGCAGGTCTGCCTCGCGCCGATCGTCTGGGTCCGCGCCACCTGGCTCGGCAACGTGGTAGCCAATCGCCTCGATCGCCGCGCGGAATGCCTCAGCTGTCGCGAGTTGGTCGTGCAGCACGGTCGCCCGACCTGTGGCGAAGTTCACGTGCGCGCCAGAAACACCTACGACACCGGACAACGCTTGTTCGACCCGGCTCGCGCATCCTGCGCAGGTCATTCCTTCGACCGCGACGTCGGTGCGCTGGGGCTCGATGGGAACCGAGGGGATCACCCCTGCAGGATAAGGGTTCCAGTCCACTAGAAGGTCAAGCGGAACGGCCGCTCCGGTGCCGCGGTCGTCATGACCGAACCGTGTCCCCCAGCGAGGTCGGGTCGGACTGGGCCATGATCTACCCCCGTGGAGGGGATCTTCGACGGAGTGCGCGTGCTCGACTTCACGCAGGTATTGGCCGGCCCCACGGCGACCCGCCTGCTGGTCGAGCTCGGCGCGGAGGTCATCAAGGTCGAGGCGCGGGGTGGTGAACTCGGCCGAGTCCTGCCCCGTGTCGAGAAGGGGCGGAGCGGCTACTTCGTCCAGCAGAACCGTGGGAAGCGCTCGGTCTGCGTCGACCTGAAGAACGACCGGGGCCGTGAGCTGATTCTCGATCTGGTGCCCGAGTGCGACGTGATGATCCAGAACTTCGCCCATGGAGTCATGGAGAGGCTGGGGTTCGGGTACGAGGCTCTCCGAGAGCGAAATCCGCGGATCGTCGCGTGCAACATGAGTGCGTTCGGTGACGAGGGGCCGCTCGCCTCGCGTCCGGGCTACGACGGGATCGCCGGATCGTGGGCGGGTGTCTTTCACATGCTCGGCTACCCGGATCAGGCGCCGATCCTCCCGGGGGTGAGCCCTGGAGACGTCCTGACCGGTGTGCACGCGTTCGGCGGCGTGGCTGCTGCCCTGTACCACCGCGAGCGGACGGGGCGCGGGCAAGAGGTGAAGATCTCGCTTCTCGATGCCTACACGACGGTGCACGAGGTCAATTGGCAGGAGTGGTCGTTGTCGGGTGGCGAGAGCCAACCGGGCCGTGCCGGCTACACCCACCCGATCGTCGGCGCGGTCGGGGTCTTCGCCGTCGGGGACGACGGCTACCTCGCACTGGCCGCGGTCAACGACACGCAGTGGTCGAATCTGGCGAAGGTCATGGGGCGCCCCGAGCTGGCGACCGGGGGGCCGTGGGTGACCGGCGAGGACCGGATGAACGATCGCGAGGCGGTGAATGCCTTCGTCGAGCAATGGCTCGCCGAGCAGTCGTCACGGGACGATGCCCTTGCCGCTCTCGAGGCCGTGCGGGTGCCTGCGGCGCCAGTTCTGACCGTCGCAGAAGCCGCCGAGCATCCCTCGCTCCATGCCGCCGGCGCGCTGCGATGGGTGGACGACGACGTTCTCGGCAGGGTTCTGGTCCCCGGCATGCCGCTGAAGTTCGGTGACTCGCCTCACCAGCCGCAGCTCAGGACCCGTCAGCTGGGAGAGGACAACCGGTGGGTGGTGTGCGAGATGCTCGGCCGCTCGATCGAGGACTACGAGGCCCTCGTCGACGCCGGCGTTCTCCACCACGACCCTGCCACCTGACGACTCGAGTTCCCGGTGCGCTCGCTAGAAGACCGGGAAGACACCCCCGGGGGAACGTTCGCCGCGAGTGAGCGCATACAGCACGCCCCAGTCGCCGTTGAGGTGGCGAGCGATCCCCAGAGTGATGTCGATCACGATGGCCGCGCCCTCCGGGTCGGTCTCGGGGCGCTCCTCGCCGACGCTCACCGCCAGATCGTCGAGATGGAGCAGCACCTCGATCATCCGTGTGCGACAGAAGTCGTCGAGCGTGAGCATCCGCCCCCCGAGCGCGCCGACGAGGCGGTCGTGCGGCTCCTCGGCGAAGCGCTCGACCATCTGGTCGGCGATCCCCCGGCACTGTGCGACCATCGCCTCGTGGCCGATCTCGGCATCGGAGGACGACACGTGCTTGATCTGTTCGTGAATCGGGCTGACCACGGCGGCGTGGAAATACGTGATCGGGGTCAGCAGCTCGTCATCGGGCCCGGTCGCCGGATCGGTCCTATCCAGATACGCGAGTGTCGCCCCAGCGGCCCGCACCAGATGGGCGGACAGCGACCCCACCGTCATTCCGTCGAGGGCAGAGGGCTCATCCCACTTCTCCCCCACGACGGGCCGGCTCATCAGCTCGGCGGCCGCCTCGACCGCCTCGACCACCAGGCCCCGGACGTAAGCGCTCTCCGCGCTCACGCCTCGCGTTCCCACAGCCGGTGCGCGAGCACACCGTTGCGCTCTTCGATCGCCTCGAGGGCGTCACACACGATGTCCTCCCGCCACCGCTGGCCCACGATCTGGATCGCAGCGGGACGATCCTCGACCAGGTCCATGCCGATGACCCCTGCCGGCAGGCCCAGGTAGTTGATCCCCGTGGAGTAGATCGCCGAGGCGAACATGTCCTCGACCTCATCGAATCCCCGCGCGTCGTAGTCCCAGTCGTAGGTGGAACGCATGAGGAACGGGGTGATGAGAAGCGGATACTCGTCGAGGAAGATGCTCCACTCGCGCATCAGCCTGGTGCGGTCGCCGAACGCTGTGACGTAGCGGTCGCGGTCGAGCAGT
>CAYUBX010000155.1:0-973 GCA_964443165.1 uncultured Acidimicrobiales bacterium | reverse complement strand
GTACCAGTCGAAGATCTGCTGAATCGTGTCGCTGCCGTGCTCCCGAATCATCGGATCGAGGGTCACCTGCATCTCGGTGGTTCCGGCCCGGAACCACTCGCGGGCCGACTCGATCACCGGCGGCGGATCCGCCTCCACAACCGTGTAGGCGGCGTCCCGCAACTGGTCGACCGCCCGGTCGATCAACTCGAGAATCCCGGTGTGAATGTCGTAGCCGCCGGTCTCGCGGGTCACCGCGACGGTCGGCTTGTCGACAAACTCGGGGCCGTCCCACGGCACGGGCGGCGAGTTGGGATCACGCGGGTCGTGCTGGATGGCCAACTTGGTGGCGAGGCGAACGTCAGCTGCGTGTCGTGCGATCACACCCTGCACGGACATGAGCTGGGACAGCGGTCCTCGTTCGGCCGGAGCCGAGCTGTTGAACGTCGGGACGCGGAACGACGATGGCTTGACGGTCGTCACCCCATTGGCGAACGACGGGAACCGCAACGACCCACCGATGTCGTTGCCGTGATGTAGCGGCCCCATGCCCGCAGCGCATGCGGAGCCGGCACCGCCCGACGAGCCGCCTGCGGAAGCTTGGATGTCCCACAGGTTGCGGGTGCGACCGCGCAGCGGGTTGTCTGTCGTGGCGCGCATCGAGAACTCGGGCGTGTTGGTCCGACCCACCACGATGGCGCCCGCGCCGCAGAGGCTCCGTACCAGAGGGTGGTCCTCGCGGGCGATGTTGCCCTCGAAAGCGGGCACGCCGTTGGTGTTGGGCAGGCCGACCTGGTCGATGTTCTCCTTGATCGTCAGGGGAACACCGTGAAGCGGGCCGAGCGGACCGCTCCCCGCAGCTGACTCGTCGGCGGCGACCGCGGCCTCCATCGCCTGCTCAGTGAGATCGAGCGTGATCGCGTTGAGGTCGGAGTTGACGGCCTCGATGCGGGCGACCACGGAGGCCATGACCTCCGACGGCGAGAACTCCTTC
>CAYUBX010000154.1:0-7108 GCA_964443165.1 uncultured Acidimicrobiales bacterium | reverse complement strand
GGTGGAGCTAGGTTGCGGAACGGCCTATGTGTCGGCCTGGTTGGCCCGTCGCACTGGACGACCGGTGGGAGTGGACAACTCCTCGGCACAACTCGCTACTGCGGCCGGGTTACAGGAGGAGTTCGAACTCAGTTTTCCACTCGTCCACGGCGACGCTGAACAACTGCCCTTTCCCGATCGGAGCTTCGACTTCGCCATCTCCGAGTACGGAGCGGCGATCTGGTGCGACCCGTTCCGGTGGATTCCGGAGGCGGCGCGTGTCCTGCGACCTGGGGGTCATCTGGTGTTTCTCGGGAACTCCGTGCTCCAAATGCTCTGCCTGCCCGACGCCGGCGAACAGCCCACCGGAGAGCGCCTCCAGCGCCCTCAGTTCGGTATGCACCGCTTCGAGTGGCTCGACGACCCGGGAGTCGAGTTCCACGTCTCCCATGGCGTGCGCATCCGGCTGCTTCGTGAGAGCGGGTTCGAGGTCGAGGACCTCATCGAACTCCGGCCACACCACGAGGCCGAGGAGACCCGCTTTCCTTACGTCGAACGGCCCTGGGCCAGGCAGTGGCCTGCCGAAGAGGCCTGGGTCGCCCGCAGGACCGGTTGACCGTCAGGTGGCTGCTCGCCCAAGAGAGCGGCGGCGTTCCGAATGGTTCCTTTGTCGTGTAGATGTCCCTGTTTGGCCGGTTCTTTGGCCGGGACTTACGACTTCTGGACCTTCGCCGTTCTGGCTTTATGGGTACGCCCCCTGGGACTCGAACCCAGAACCTGCGGATTAAGAGTCCGATGCTCTAACCAGTTGAGCTAGAGGCGCATGGAGCGTCTGATGATAGCGGCCGTCTCTGGTGGCCACACAACCCGAATCGGGGGCCACAGCGATGCCGAAAATGTTGGCGGCGGCGGTCGTTCACCCACGGAACTCGTCGCGGCTGCCCCTTCCCACCGGTCACAACGGCCCACCAGGCCGAAACCTCGGATGGGACAGCGAGCAGCGGTTCTTCACGACCTCATCGCCGACGATGAGATCGCCGCGGCGGGTCGAGCCGTCGCACAACGGCGAAGGCCCCGGCTGAGCCGGGGCCTTCATTCCAGGTGGGGTGACCGAGGGGAATCGAACCCCCGACCTCCAGTGCCACAAACTGGCGCTCTAACCGACTGAGCTACGATCACCAGGAGCTGTCCAGGATACGAGAGCGCGACAGCCGTCGCGCAAGTGGATACGCACAATCGCGCCAGGGGGCACACGATGACCACGGCGGACGTTTCCGTACAACGTCGTCAACGACCGATCGACTACATCCCGCGCATCACGGCGCAGTACTCCGGGCTCGGTTACGGCGAGTACCGCTGGCTGCACAGCGAGGAGCCGCCAGCATGGACTCCACTCTCGAGGTCGATCTCGGAGAGTCGGCTCGGTCTCATCGCGACGGGCGGGATCTACGTCGAGGGCCAGACCGCGTTCCACTACAAGGACGACACGTCCTACCGGGCCATCCCCACCGACGTCGACACCGCTGACCTGCGCGCCACCCACTTCGCATACGACCTCACCGACGCACGCGATGACATCAACGTCGTGTTCCCCATCGACGCCCTACGGTCCCTCGTGGCCGATGGCGAGATCGGCGAGCTCGGTCCCAACGCCTACACGCTGATGGGCGGGATCTACAGCATGCGCCGGGTCCGCGAGCAGCTCGTTCCGGCGCTCGTTCAGCGGTGTCTCGACGACGAGCTCGACGTCGTGCTGCTCGTGCCCGTCTGACCCGTCTGTCATCAGACCGTGGGTCTGATCGCACGAGCCCTCGAAGCCGCCGGCATCCCGACGCTCTCCATGTCGTCGGCTCGCGACATCACGCGTGCCGCGTGGCCGGCCCGCTCGGTGTATCTCGACTTCCCGCTCGGGCACACCTCGGGCCGTCCGCACCAACCGGAGCTCAACCTGCAGGTCATGCGTGAGACGCTCGACGCCTTCGAGACCCTGTCGGTGCCCGGATCGATGGCGCATCTCGACCACCGGTGGTCCGACACGGACAACTGGAAGGACAAGGCCTTCATGCCCGTCGAAAGTGCCGAGACCGACGGGTCCGACGAGAAGACGGCGGCCTCCGGCGGGTCCTACGACGACGATCGGGTCGCTCGCTACGACACCCCGCAGTACCAGACGGAGGAGGATGCCGCCGCGGCGCATGCCGAGCACGAGGGGCAGGACTGCCTCGTGTGTGCCGGCATCGACTACTGATGACGGACTCGGAGCAGCCGCGAGCTTCGGGTGGATCCAAGTCGCCGGGAAGCGGCGGCGACTACGTCCCCGAGGACGTCGTCATCCGTCCCGCGGCGACGGTCCTCATCCTGGACGAGCGCCCTGATCTGCAGGTGCTGATGCTGAAGCGCAACGCCCGGTCGGTGTTCGTCGGCGACATGTGGGTCTTCCCGGGTGGCGCGGTGGACCCCGAGGATGCGTCGCCCGAGGCCGACGCGCTCGTCGACGGGCTCACCGACCCGGACGCATCGGCCATCTTGGGGATCGAGGCTGGCGGCATCGCGTTCTGGGTCGCCGCGCTGCGCGAGACCTTCGAGGAGGCCGGAATCCTCTTCGCTCGACCTCCCGGCGATCCGGGTCTGATCGATCTGTCCCCGGGCCAGGTGGAGCAGCGCTTCTCCGAGCATCGTGCGGCGGTCAACGCCGGCACCGTCGACTTCGTCGAAACCGTGGCCACCGAGGGCCTGCACCTGGACGGACGCGACGTTCACTACGTCTCCCAGTGGGTCACACCGCTCGGCCCGCCGCGCCGCTACGACGCCCGGTTCTTCGTCACCGCGATGCCCTCAGGGCAGATTCCGTTGCACGACAACGATGAAGCCGTCCAGCACGAGTGGATCCGGCCGGCGGATGCGATCGCCGCCAACGAGACCGACGAGATGGTGATGATGACGCCGACCATCTCGATGCTCCATCGTCTCGCCCGATTCGACTCCGTCGCAGACGCGATGGCGAGCGCCGCCGCGGCCACAGCCGCCGACGACGAGTGGATCCGCATTCGCTATGGGGTCGAAGGACCACATCGCATCGCGTGGCCAGACGATCCCGACTATCTCGACGCCGATCCTCGGGTCGAGACCGGCGTCGTTCGCTGGCCGGCGGGCGCCTGACCGAGCACGGTCATTCTTCCGTCAGATCTCCGCCAACGCGGTCGATCTGGCGATGGTGACCCGTGGGAACCGTCGCCGGTCCCACGCGACCGGATCGGAGCGCGAGGCCCAGACAGCGAGCTGGATCGATCCTCCCGGCCGCGCTGGTTGGTCTCGAAACGGATGGCCGGCCGAGCGGCGACGAGTGGCGCCTCCTCCGGTATCACCCGATGGCAGGCTTGCAATCGACCCAACCGCTGCGGCCGGAGGACGAAGCGGGTGGCATCATTCGGGCCACGGCCCCCGTGGCGCAACTGGATAGCGCAGCGGGCTTCTATCCCGACGGTTGCAGGTTCGAGTCCTGCCGGGGGCGCGTGAGAGACAGGCGGTGTCGCCGGTGAGAAAGCGTTTCGGCTTCAAGCTCGGAGACGCCTCGATCGGCGCGCCCCACGACTACGGCGAGGGGCTCCGCCGCATCAACCTCGACGCCGCGCTGACCGCGCACCTCGCACGAGCTGCGCTCGAGATCGAGGGTGTCACCGTGCGGGTCAACGTCGGCGGCGGCGGAATGCTCGGCGAGTTCGGCGCGCCGGCTCACATCGTGTTCGCGACGCAGGACGAGCCTGCGGTGCTCGAGGTGGTGCGCGACCTCCTGAACTGACCGCCCGAGGGAATGTCGGGTCCCCGGGTAGGTTGCATTGCCTCGTGACCGACAGCACCGTCCACAACGGCATCAGCACCGTCCGCAACGGCATCAGCAGCGCCAACGGAGGAATCACCGATGCGGAGGTCGACATGCCTCGCATCGAGGCCGCCGTGCGAGAGATCCTGGCCGCCATCGGCGAGGATCCCGAGCGCGACGGGCTCCAGAAGACCCCCAGTCGGGTGGCCCAGATGTACGCCGAGGTCTTCTCCGGCCTGCGCGAAGACCCTGTCCATCACCTCGAAGTGCAGTTCGAAGCCGACCACGACGAGATGGTCATGGTGCGGGACATCCCCTTTTATTCGATGTGCGAGCACCAGTGCATGTCGATGCGCGGCGTTCAGAAGCCGGGCAGCCTCACCATCACCTCCGCCGTGCGTGGCCTCTTCCTCTCCGAGGCCACCCGCTCCGAGGCGATGCAGCTGATCGGTATCGGCCGCTAAGCCGGTCCGTTCCTCGCCGAGTGTGGGCGCGCCAGAACTGGCGCGCTGGGACCCGGTTGGGGGAAGTGTTTCCGGCGAGGATCAGACGGCCAGGGGGCCTTCGCCTCGAAGGAATCGCTGGGCCATCACCATGAGCGTGATCCAGTAGCCGCCGCTCGGAACGAGGTCGTCCAGCGAGATGGAGGCGTTGAAGGCACGCTCCGTGGGGTGCCCCGCCGCTTCGAGTCCTTCGACCTCGATGTGGGGAACGTCGCCGCCGAGCAGAGCCAAGAGCCCGGCGATCGGCACGTCGATCAGCGCACTGACTTCGTCCTGCGCGATCCGATAGCCGCCGAGCGGACGGTGGTCGCGCAGCAGGTAGACGGAGGTGAGCTCACGGTCGAGCGTTCCCTCGCCGCTGTCGTCCACGAGCCGCCGCTCACCGATGTAGGTGAGATCGTCCGGATCGACGGCGACCCCGAGCTCTTCCTCGAGCTCGCGAACGCCGTCGACGGGAGCCTCCCCGGCGGCCAGATGACCCGCCTCGGAGATGTCGAGCAGACCGGGAAAGGCCGCCTTGTGCGTCGACCGGCGTTGCAGGACCGCGACGGGGACGCCGTCACGCTCGGCGACGATCTGGCAGTGGAAGACACGGTGCCAGTCGCCGTCGAGGTGAACGGCGTCTCGTGGTTTGGTGCCGATGCGGCGACCGAGGTCGTCGACGATGTCGAGGACCTCGACGCCTGGAGCGCTGTCGGTGGCCATCCGGCTCTGGGTCAGAGGAGCTCGGCGTACCCGTCGAGGATAGGCAGCACCGTGTCTGCGTCCGCGGGCGGCAGACCCAGCACGACGCGGGTGCAGCCGGCCTCGGCGAGCTGCTCGAGGATCTCGGGCTTGCCCGGCGTGCCGAACTGGCCGTACTCGATCTCGCCGGGATCGCGGCCGGCCTCGGCGCAGGCCTTCTCGATCTCCTCGATCTTGCCCGTCATGTCGTAGCGACCGGCGATCGGCATCCAGCCGTCGCAGAACTCGACGATGTCGGCGATGGTCTTCGGGCCGGCCGCACCACCGAGGATCACCGGTGGTCCACCCGCCTGTGCGGGCTTGGGCCACGACCAGCTGGACGAGAAGTCGACGTGGGCGCCGTGGTACTCGGCCTCGTCGTTGTTCCAGATCTCCTTCATCGCGAGGATCCGCTCGCGAAGCACCGCGCGGCGCTCGGTGTACTTCACGCCGTGGTGGGCGAGCTCCTCTTTGTTCCAGCCGTAGCCGATGCCGAAGAGGAAGCGACCGTTCGAAATGGTGTCGAGCGACGCGATCTCTTTGGCGAGCCACAGCGGGTCGCGCTGCGCGACGAGGGTGATGCCTGTGCCGAGAAGGATGTTCTCGGTGACAGCGGCCGCGGCTGCGAGCGCCACGAACTGGTCGTGGCTCCGCCAGTACTCCTCGGGGAGCGGCGGCGCGCCCTCACGTCCGCCCCACGGCGTCACCCGGCTGGTCGGGATGTGGCTGTGCTCGGGGAGCCACAGGGACTCGAATCCCCGCTCTTCGACAGCGCGAGCCAGCTCGATCGGCTGAATTGCCTTGTCGGTCGGGAACATCATCACGCCGCTCTTCATGGTCTCCCCCAAACGAATGTCCTGGCCGTGGTCGCCGCCGAGGCTACCGCCTTCGACGATGTTGCTGTCCGGCCGCCCGAGGATGGAACAATGGTGCCGAATCGAGCTCACGGGAGTCCGCAGTGCAGATCAGCCTCGAAGTCGACAAGTGCATCGGCAGTGGTTCGTGCGAGATGTTGGCCCCCGAGGTCTTCGAGGTCGGCGACGACGGGCTGGCCAAGCTGCTCGACGCATCCCCGGGGTCGGACATGGAGTCCAAGGTCCGCGCCGCCGAGGAGAGCTGCCCCACCCAGGCGATCGCGGTCGAGTACTGAGCGAGCGCGGGGAGCGCTGGTCGGTACGCTTCTCTCTGATCCGGGAAGTGGCGCAGCTTGGTAGCGCACCTGCTTTGGGAGCAGGGGGTCGCAGGTTCAAATCCTGTCTTCCCGACGCATGAGGCTGCGCTTGTCACAGATGCCCTATCGACTCGTGGGGGCGGCCCGTTCGCTGCGGGCGCATCGTGACGGGATCCGCACGATCGGCTCGTTCGAGGAGCTGGATCCGATCCTCGACCAGGCGGCTGAACTCTTCCAGCGGTCCAATCAGGAGGCGCTGGCGCTCCTGTCGACGATTCGGCTGGCGAGCCCGAGCGATCTGCCCGACGATCCACACGGCGGCGAGTACCGGGAACGGCAGCTGCAGCTGTACCGGGACGTGAGCGGCCTCGACTCGTACGAAGCGACCACGGCCGAAGTCAGCGAGCTCACGTCGGACGCACCTCCTCGCTCGCTGTACCCGTACGCGACCGGCAACCCCCATGAGATCGGCGAGCATCTCGTCGCCGCGGGCGTGGCGCTCCAACTCGTCGGCGGCGGGCCCGGGACGCGGGTGGTGGAGTACGGCCCCGGATGGGGTGTGCTCACCGTGCAGATGGCGCTCGCCGGGTACGAGGTGACAGCCGTCGACCTCAACCCGTGGATGCTCGACGTCATCCAGCGGCAGGCGGCGCGGTCCGACGTCCAGGTGGCGACGGCGCAAGCCGACATGGTGTCGTTCACGCCGGAGTCGCCGGCCGACGTCGCGGTCTTCTACGAGTCGTTCCACCACTGCTTCGACTTTCCGCGACTTCTCGACCACCTGCGCGACACGGTGCTCGGACCCGACGGGCGAATCGTCCTCATCGGCGAACCGATCTCTCACCAGGACGTTCCCTGGGGCCTGCGCCTCGACGGGCTGTCGCTCTGGTCGGTGCGGCGAGAGGGATGGAT
>CAYUBX010000153.1:1711-7110 GCA_964443165.1 uncultured Acidimicrobiales bacterium | reverse complement strand
CGTCTATCGCTCAGCATTGACGGACGGAAGCGCCGGGGAAGCAGAGAAGGCCGCCTTCGACCGCGCCGCCCGTGGTGTGGTGTCGTCCTTCTCATCCTCCCCGTGACACACGGTGCGCGAAACTGATCACACATGGAGGGGACATGTTCACAGTGCGCGGCGACCAACACCACAGGCGCCAAGTGCTGCAGTTCGTGTGGCACGCAGTTGAGTTCGCTTGATTCGCGGGTCGACGCCCGCCTGCACGCCGAGGGCGATCGCACCCTCCGCGCTCTTCGGTGAGGTCGTGATGAACGGACTCGGCTACTTCCGGTACGACATCGACGGGCCGATCGCGACGATCACGTTCGATCGCCCGGAGAAGCGCAACGGCCTCGATCCACAGGTGATGCTCGAGTTCGAGTCGCTCGTCCACCGCGTTCGAGACGACGCGAAGCTCAAGATCCTGGTCGTCACGGGTAGCGGGCCCGCCTTCTGCGCCGGCGCGGATCTCACGCTCGCTCGCGACGCCGTTGATGAGGACGAGCGCAGGCGAATCAACGAGGACATGGGGCGGGTTCCTCGGTTGATCGGCCGGATCTTCGACACCATGACCCACATGGACGTGATCTCCATCGCGGCCGTCAACGGGTACGCGGTCGGGGGCGGTTGGTCCATCGCGATGGGCTTCGACCACAACATCGCGGCAGAGGGCGCACAGTTCTGGCTCCCCGAGGTAGAGATCGGGCGCCCGTTCCGCGGCCTGGCCAACGTGACGCTGACCCAACGACTCGGGCCGGCGCTCGCCCGCGAAGCCATGATCCTGTGCCGACGGTTCACCGCGGAGGAGCTCCTGAGCTACCGGGTGATCAACCAGGTGTGCCCGCTCGAGCAGCTCGCCGACGAGACGAGGACAATCGCCGAGTCCTACCTGCAGATGCCGTGGAAGGCAGCGATCGCGACCCGCCGGGAGATCAACGCCACCATCTACGGGCCGCAGTACTTCTGAGACGGACCCTGTCCGGTAGACATGACAACGGGAGAGGGGTCTCGATGGAGCACGCAACGCAGGTGGGCATCCTCAAAGAGCTGATGCAGCAACTCGACGAGGGCAAGAACATCGACGCTGGGGTGCAGGTGCGGATGCCCACGACCGCCTACGTCTGCCCAGAGACCGCGACGCGGGAACGGGAGCAGTTCTTCCGCAACCACCCGCAGCTCATCGGACTCTCGGGCGACCTGCCGGAGCCCGGCAGCTACCTTACGATGGACGACTTCGGCGTTCCGATCCTCGCCACCCGCGACAAAGAGGGCGAGTTCCACGCCTTCCTCAACGCGTGTCGTCACCGGTCCGTTCGAGTCGCTGCCGAACAGCGCGGGACCAAGAACGTCTTCACGTGTCCGTTCCACATGTGGAGCTACCGAAACACCGGCGATCTCATCAACATCCCAGACGAAGAGCATTTCGGTGAGATCGACAAGGCCTGCCACGGGCTCCTCGAACTCCCCTCGGTCGAGCGCGACGGGCTGCTCTGGGTTCACCCCGATCTCGAGGGGGAGCTCGACATCGACGCGTTGCTCAGCCCCGAGTTGGCGACCGAACTCGCATCCTTCGGCGTCGAAGACCATCGATACGTCGGAGAGAAGACAATCGAGAAGGCCCTCAACTGGAAGTTCGCCAACGACACGTTCGGCGAGACGTACCACTTCCAGAAGCTGCACAAAGACACGCTCGGCCGCCTCTTCCTCGGCAACAACCTCCACCTGCACGAGTTCGGCCGTCATCACCGATTCGTCACCGCCAACCAGGGCATCCACGGGCTGAAGGACAAGCCGGAGGCCGACTGGCGGATCGAAGAGGCGACGTTCGTCCTATACCACCTCTTCCCGAACATCCAGTTCGTGGTGAGCAGCCGCTCGGCGACCCTCATCCGCATCTACCCCGATGAGAGCGATCCGGGGCGATCGACGACCAAGATCAGCTTCTACTTCACCGACAGCACCATCGCGGCGATCGAAGCGTCGGAGGCGGCGGGCAACGTCGTCACCGATGTCTACGACCGTCACGAAGGTTCCGCCGGCGGCCTCGAGGCCTCGATGGAGGTCTTCTACAGCACCGTCGAGCTCGAGGACTACGTCATGGGCGAGATGCAGCAGAGGTCAGCCGAGGCCGGGTTGTTGAAGGAGATCGTGTTCGGGCGCAACGAACCCGCCCTCCACCACTTCCATCGCAACTATCGCGAGGCCCTCGGCCAACCACCGCTGGTGCCGGTCGAGGCCTGACGCTGAGGCGACTCAGTCGTCGTCCTCGTCCTCGTCCTCGTCCTCGTCCTCGTCATCGTCCTCGTCCTCGTCCTCGTCCTCGTCATCAGAGTCGTCATCAGAGTCGTCATCGTCCGAGTCATCAGAGTCGTCATCGTCCCGCAGCTCGCGTTCGATACGAACCTTGATCTCGCCATCGTCGATCTCGATCTCGACGTCCACCCGCACGCTGTCGTCGGCGGAGCGGAACGACAACTCGATCTCGTGGTCGTATGACTCGTCACGCACCGTCCATCCATCGGCAGGGGTGGCGTCGAGAAGCACGAGCTGACCGCCCGAGACCTGGTAGGTCACCGAGCCGGCACCGTCGGCATCGATGGTGATCGGCTCCGTGTCCTCCACGAGCTGCGGGGCATCCGTTGTGGATGTGGAGGTCGGCGTGGTGGTGGAGCTCGACGAGTCGGGAAGGGTCGTGCTCGTCGAGGGCGTGGTGGTGCTTGTCGACGAGGTCGAGGAGCTGTCGGCAGCGGTCACAATCTGCGTCGGCTCAGGCTCCTGGATCTCGTTGACGACGACCACGCCACCAACGGCAGCGGCGGCGACGCTGCCCGCGAGGGCGACCTTCCCGATCGTCGTGGCGGCAAGAGCGGAGAGAGGAGCAATCACAGAGGTTCTCGCTTTCGAATCGGCGGCTGCGAGCGCAACCAGCTCGTCGGTACGGCCCGGTGCGGACACGAACTCCGTCACCGCACGATTCGGTTCGACGCCATCCGTCGCACCCATCGCTCGCATGTCCGACACGAACGCACCGAGCGGCGACCCATCGGGTGCCCCATCGGCGATCGCATCGAGCTCTCGGCGAGAGCGGCGGCGTCGTGAACCTGAATCAGCCATTGCACACCTTCAAACGTCGGCACCGGCCCCGAGGGGTACGGGTGGCCGGGAATTTCTGCGAGGACGTCATGATCCCGACTCCAGGATCGCCTCGAGGCGGCGCAGTGCCCGCCGTTGCAGCTGCTTCACCGCGCCGGGTCGTCGACCGGTTGCCGCGGCGATCTGATCGATCGTGAGGTCCGCAACGAAGCGCAGGGTCAGGACCTCGCGCTGCTCGTCCGTCAGAGAACTCAGCAGCTCCGCGACGCGGTCGCCAGCCATCCGCTCTTCGGCATCGTCGACCACGTCTCCGCCCTCGACCCCCGGAAGAGCGTCCAGGCCAACGGTCGCTGGTCGGCGACCTTGGCGGCGGAACTCGTCGATCACCCGGTTGCGGGCGATGGCGAACAGCCAGGCCCGAAACCCGCTCTCGTCTCCGGTGAACGACCCGAGCGCCCCGAAGGCCTTCAGGAAGACGTCGTTGACGACGTCGTCGACATCCGCGACGCCGCGCGCACCCACGAAGCCGGTCAGCGGCGCGTTCCATCTAGTGAACAGCTCGTCGAACGCCCAGCCCTCACCGAGCTGTGCAGCCGCGAGAACGTCGGAAAAGTCAGACACGGAGGGCCGGAGGGAACGAATCGAATGCACTCACCCTGGACAACGTCCAGGTGACGAAAAAGGGTACGGCCTACGGAACACCGGGCATGGTGACCTGAACGAGCTGGCCCGGAGTCCTACCGGTCGTCTGATCGCTCTCGTGAGTGATGTCACCGTTCACCAGGATGTAGCGGTACCCACCGGCGTCGCCCTTCCGACGCCAGTCGCCGCCCGGCATGTCGTACACGATCTGGTAGCGGGTCATGTCGAAGAACAGCTCATCGAGGTCGTAGATCAACACGTCGGCCCAGTAGCCGGGTAGCAACGCTCCACGGTCGTGGATCTGCACCGAGCGCGCCGGCTTGTAGCTCATCTGGAAGTGCATGTCCTCGACGACCGTTCGGTCTGTCTCCTCGGCGATGTCGCCAAGGGTCCGGCCCAGGAGATCCTGGAGCTCCTCGCTGTCACCCACTGCGATGACGATCTGGTTCTCCAGGCCCGCCGCTCCGTTGGAGGCACCAGCCCCCGCGTATTCAGCGGAGAACTCCGCCACGAAGGCCGGATCGTCGAGCAGCGCCGTGAGCTCGTCGTCGTTCGCGCAGCCGACCATGCGGCGCACGCCGGCGAGCTGCCCAGCCGCCGTGTCGAGCTCGCGGATCCCCGCCTCCACCCACGCTCGATTGACCCGGCACGTCGCGGTGACGTCGCGACCCACGGCGCGCTGCTCGTCGAGCCAGGCGAGATCCTCCGGAATCATGTGCGGGAGTGCGTCGGAGGTCAGAAACGTGTTGTGGATGACCCGGACCGCTGTCCCCTTGGCGAGCTCCGCGAGCCGCTCCGTGATCGTTCGATCACCGTAGAACGCGATCTGCGAGAGAACCTGAATGACTCCCTCTCCTCGCTCGACGACGGCTCGGCAGATATCGACAATGGCGTCGTGATGCATCGCGTCGGTGGGCATCGAGGTGCCGTCGAAGTCGACGTGTGAGTTGCCCGCGGCGCCCATCACCGACATCGAGAGCCCGATCGCGCCTGCATCCATCGCCTCGTTGATCAGCCGATGGATCTCCGCCATCTCGTCAGCGGTGGGGACGCGGGTCTTGGCGGCGTCCACCCCCATGACGTAGATGAGCAGTGGGTTGAGCGGCAGGTACGACAGGACGTTGACGCCCTTCGGGATGCCTCGGAGCTCGTCGAGCCACTCGGGGAAGGACTCCCATTTCCATGACAGCGCCGCTCGTTGGTGTTCCACCGGAATCTGCTCGGTGGTCGACATCATGGCCATGGTCCGCTCGACGTCACCCTCTCGCACCGGAGCGAAGCCGAATCCGCAGTTGGCGTTGACGACGGTGGTGACGCCGTTCTCCCCGGAGTCGGAGCAGTAGGGGTCCCAAAAGAGAGCGGCGTCGTAGTGACTGTGCTGTGTCACATGGCCTGGAGCGACAATCAGGCCGCCTGCGTCGATCCGCTCGGGCGCCGGAGAGCGAGAAGTGCATGGTGTCGAGGGTGGGTTCTTCGCCGACGTGACGACCGGCGTCCAGCCGGTCCCCTGCGCATCGGCGACCTGGAGCCCGCCGACTAGGCGCTCTCGAGAGCCGTCCAGTGGTGGTTGGCGCTGCCGAACTCGTTGGCCGCCAGCACCGCCTGCTTGTGGAAGTGGTGGAGTTCGTCCTCGGCGCTGAACG
>CAYUBX010000153.1:0-1701 GCA_964443165.1 uncultured Acidimicrobiales bacterium | reverse complement strand
CACCTGATGCGCGGATCGGATCGCGGTGAGGCAGTCGCGTCCAGCGAGCGCCTTCGCCTGGTGCACCGCGACTACGTCGTTGGGGTGTGCGGCAGCCCAATAGGTCGCGTAGCGACTCTGGTCGATCCCCGCGAGCATGTCCGCCAGCCGGTGCTGGATGGCCTGGTGGCCGCCGATGGGCTTGCCTCCCTGGACGCGTGCCCCGGCATAGTCGACACAGCGCTCGAGCACGGCCCGGCTCAGACCCACCAGCTCCGCGGCGGAGAGCACTGCGCCCACCATCCAGATGCGCTCCATCGCTGCACCGTCGGCGGCCCGCCAGGTGACCGATGCCGCCGCGTCGTCGCTCAACCGGCTCAGGACGAAGCGATCCTCGGTCTGTTCGGCAACCAGCGCTGAGTCATCCACCAGGATCTCCGCGACCTCCCAGCCCGTGAGGCCGTCCTCGACAGTTCGACGCACCGCGAGAACCCTGTCGAAGATCTCGAGACCCCGGGCTGTCGGCTCGCGACCGGCCCCGTCCTCGAACGCCAGCAGGCCACGGTCTGTGGCGACGTCGGCCCCCGTCGCAGTCGCCACCAACGGGGCGATCAGGCCCGACCCCACGAGGGGCAGGCCGCATCCCCCTCGTGCAAGCTCCTCGACGAGAAGCGCCGCGTCGAGAACCGTTGCCATCTCATCATCGGGATCCAATAGCCCGGCCCAGCCGTTGGCCTCGATCTCACCCCACAGCGCCCGCCGGACCGCGGGTGTCGAGGTCTCGCCCGCCGCCCAGCTCCGCTCGATCCACTGGGTGGCCGTCCGCAGGAGCTGGTCCTGATGCTCTTCGAGTCCGAAATCCACCGCGCTATCCCTTCGACAGCCCGAGGCCACGTGTTGCGACGGTCGAACGCAGCACTTCCGAGGTGCCCCCGGCGATCGTCTGGCCCGGACTGCTCAGGTACAGGTGGTGCATCTCTGTCTCGAACTCGTGCGGTTCTCGCCGGATCAGCGTGTCCTGTTCGAGCACGTCAGCGGCCAGATTCGCCACCCGCTGGCCGAGCTCGTCGGCCATGGTTTTGTAGAGGGCGGACTCGTAGGGAACCGGTTGATCGTTGGAGAGCTGCCAGCCGAGCTTGTGGAACAGAAGCCTGGTGGCCGCGGCCTCCGCCCGCAGCTCGACCAGGCGGCGAGCGAGGCCGGAGTCCTCGATGATCGGCCTGCCGTCGCGGCGGTTCGACCGTGCGCACTGCTCGATGCTGTCCAGCTTCGTCAGCAGGTTGGCCGGCTTGGTGAAGCGACCCCAGAACCGGTCGCGGTCGAGCCCGCGCAGCAGCTCCCGGAACCCCTCGCCCTCGCTGCCGAGGACGTTCCAGGCGGGGACGCGCACGTCGTCGAGGAAGGCCTCGTAGTGGTACACCTCGCCGGTCATCGCGAGGATCGGGCGGAGCGTCAGGCCTGGTGCATCGTTGGACACCACGAACATCGTCAGTCCATTGGCCCTGCTGCCGGCGTCGTCGATCGACTCGGTGCGCGCCAGTACCTGGCCATGGGTGTATGCGCCCGCCTCCGAGCTCCAGATCTTTCGACCGTTGATGACGTACTCGTCACCCTCCAGTACCGCGCGGGTGGTGAGGAGCGTCGGGTCCGCGCCCGCGCCGGGCTCGGTCATCGAGAAGCAGGAGCGCAGCTCGCCGCGCAGCAGCGGGAACATCCACTGCT
>CAYUBX010000152.1:0-7115 GCA_964443165.1 uncultured Acidimicrobiales bacterium | reverse complement strand
CCACTGGCGTCTGTCCCGATGGACGAGGTGCGTCTCTCCTTCGAGGTCAACGTGTTCGGGATGCTCGCCCTATCCCAGGCGGTGATCCCCGGCATGCGCCAGCGGGGCGGAGGTCGCATCATCAACGTGTCGTCGATCGCAGGGGTGATCTCCGGCGCTCAGTCGTCGCCCTACACGATGACCAAGCACGCGGTCGAAGCGCTCACCAAGTCCCTGCGTGCCGAGCTGGCTCCGCAGGGCATCGACGTGACCAAGGTCAACCCCGGCCCGTACAACACCGGCTTCAACGACCGCATGGTCAACGGCATCGAGAGCTTCATCGAGGACGGGGACGCGGTGGCCAAAGAGACCCTCGCCTTCCTCCAGGAGGTGATCCTCGCCGACCAGCTCGATCCCGCCGACGTGGCGAACGCCCTCGCCGACCTCGCAGAGGCCGACGAGACGCCAGAGGAGACCTTCCTCCCCGAAGGTGTGCTCGACGCGCTGGCGGGGGTGGTCTGATGACCACGACGGACGCTCGCCAACAGATCCAGGACGCGCTGCTGTCCTACTGCCGCGGCATCGACCGCCTGGACGCCGAGCTCGTGGCCAGGGGGTTCCATCCCGGCGCGGTCCTGAGCGACTACGGGGCCGACCCGATGGTGATCGAGACTTTTGCGGAGTACGCGCCCGCATCCCTGCAGAAGCGCTTCAGCGCGACCCAACACCGGATCTCCAACACCACTGTCGATTTCGATGACGGCGGATCTGCGGCGACCGTGGAGACCTACGTGCTGGCGTACCACGTGGAGCCGACGGAGAACGGCGACGTCCTCCACACGTTCAACGGGCGATACATCGATCGCTTCGAACAGCGCAACGGCGCGTGGAAGATCGCCACCCGGCATCTGCGTAACGACTGGTCCGAGGTGCAGCCGCTGGGCGAGCCGATGCGCGGCGCGTGGGTGGCGAGTGGCCGCGCCGGCAGCCCCGATCCCCTCTGGGACTGAGGTCCGCTAGCCCCGCGAAGACCCCGCGTCGATGCACTCCTTCACCCGCGTCTGCAGGTGGCGGACCCGTGATTCCTGGTAGTTGCCGAGCGTCTGACCACGCTTGAACGACGCCTTGAAGCCGCGGGTCTGGGCGGCCATGTTGGCGGTGTCCTGGTCGTACACCCGGCCGAGACCGCCGAGCCCCGTGGCCTTGGTGTAGCCGTCGTCGATGTCGAGCTCGATGACGTCGGGCGGTGGCGGAGCCGAGCCGTCCTGCGGCCGCGGCCGCATCATCAGCAGCGCGAAGTAGCTGATGTCGACATCGTCGGGGTCGGGCCGGAAGCGGTACACCATCGGCAGCGACAACCCCGGGAAGAAGAAGGCGTTGGGGAACAGGAAGTACTCGATGCTGTCGAGGGTGATCGACACGCTCAGGTCGCTGAAGTCCTGGTCGAACTGCTCGCCCATCTGCTGCTGCACGAATTTCGCGTAGTAGTCCCTCGCGCGCATCCCCTCAGGGAGTTCGAGCGGCTCCATCCCATGGCGGATGTTGCGGGTGAGATGGGACAGCATCTCCTCCTCGGTCCGCGGCTCGGGGCGTTCGGGTCCGTCCATGCCGATCGTGTGGATGAAACGCGACACGTTGGGTGCAAACACGTCGTACTGGGTGGTGACCTCGTCGCCCGGCTGGCCGGTCGCGTGGGTCTCGCGCACGTGATACGCCTCGATGAACGCCTCGGCGGCCGCCTTCCAGTTGCAGGGCAGGCGTTTGCGCAGATGGGTCTCGATGTAGCGATCACCGAGACCCCAGTCAGCCCAGTGCTCAGGCAACACGCCGAGGTAGTCGGCGAGCGGTTCGGCGTCCTGATCGAAGTTGACGAAGACGAAGCCCTCCCACTCCCCCACCGGCATCTCGGCCAGGCGGTGACTCTCGTCGGTGACGTGCGGGAAGTCCCAGCGGCTGGGGATCTCCACGAGTGCGCCGTCGAGTGACCAGGTCCAGCCATGGAACGGGCACGTGAGCTGCTGCGCGAACCCGCAGGAATCCGGTGGGCGCAGCTGAGTACCCCGGTGCATGCACGCGTTGTAGAACGCCTTGATCTCCCCCGACTGGGTCCGCACGACGAGGGCGGAGTACGGCCCGACGTCGTAGACGATGTAGTCGCCCGGCTGGGGAATGTGGTCCTCGTGGCACGCCCACTGCCAGACCTTGGCCCACACCTGGGCGTATTCGGCGTCGGCGTACTCGGGCGAGATGTATGCCTCGTAGGAGAGGTCTTCGTCGCCCAGAAACACCGGCGACTCCACCAGCAGAGGTAGATCGGTCGGCGTCGGATCGGCGAGAAGCTGCTCGTGCAGCGTTGCCCCCGGGCCCCGGGCCTCCCCGGGAGCGAGCGCTCCATCCGTGGTGTCGTGTGGGCTGCCCATGGGCCGAGGTTAGTTGCGCCCCCCGGCCGAACGGGCAAACTGGCAGGGTGAGTGCGCACGACCTGGGCCCCACCGACCTGGTGTGGGATCACTTCAGCCGACCCCGCGTCGACGACGTCGTCGCACGGATCCACGCCGCGCACAACGCCGGGTTCGCGGCGATCGGGCTGTACATGGGTGCGTGGCATGCGATGCGTGACGACCGGGCAGAGATCGAACGGGTCGATGCTGCGCTGTCCGAGACCGGGCTCGTGGTGGCCAACATCGAGGTCGCGCGGGGTTGGGCCAGTCCCGATCGAGCAAACGAGGCGTGCCTCGAGCAGGAGGCGATCGCCTACGAGATGGCCGACCACTACGGCTGCCGCTACATGCAGGTGATCGGTGACTACACGGGGAGCCTGGCCGAGGCGGCCGTCGGATTCGGAGCTCTGTGTGACCGCGCGGGCGACCATGGCCTGCTCATCGGACTCGAGTGGGTGCCATCGATGACCAACATCGAGACCGCCTCCACGGCGGCGCAGATCGTGATGGAGGCGGACCGTCCCAACGGTGGCTTCTGCTTCGACAGCTGGCATCTCACCCGGTCCACCAACGACCTCGACGACGCTCGCAACCTCCCGGGCGAACGGATCTTCTCGACCCAGTTCAACGACGGAACGGTCGAGCCACAGCACCCCGACTACTACGAGGACTGTTTGATGAATCGGGTCGCGCCGGGCGAGGGCGAGTTCGCCCTCGTGGAGATGATCCGCATCCTGGACGACATCGGGTCAACAGCGCCGATCGGTCTCGAGGTGTGTTCGAAGGAACTCTGGGACGGACCGGTCGAGATCGCGGCTCACGCCGCCGCAGACGGCATGCGACGGGTACTCGCAGAAGCGAGGGGAGGCGAGTGATGCGCAAGCTCTTCCGACTGGCGAGCCGAGTCCTGTTCGTATTCAGCGTTCTGAATCTGCTGCTCCAGCTGCTCGAACAGCGAATCCTCCTCCATATCGCTGCCACCCCGGACCCTCCTGGCTGGCGAACCCCGTTGTTTCCCGAGGGCCACGAGATCCTCGTGCCGGCCAGCGACGGCGCTGTCCTGAGCGTCGCCGTCGCCGGGCCCGACGACGGCCCCGTGGCCGCGCTGGCCCACGGGATCACCCAGAACCACCACAACTGGGGCCTCGTGGCCGAGCCACTCGTCGATGCCGGGTGGCGAGTCGTGGGCGTCAACCAGCGGGGCCACGCCGCCTCCACCGTCGGCACGGACGGCTACAGCGCCGGCCGCCTGGGCGCCGATCTCGGCGACGTGATCGAAGCGCTCGACCTTCGCGACGTCGTGGTTGCAGGTCACTCTCTCGGCGGCATCGCAACGCTCAGCCTGCTGACGGGACCGAGGCGGAGCGCTATTCAACGCGTGCGCGCAGCTGTCCTCGTGTCCACCACCGCCAGCGCCAACGACCCCGCCCGGCGGGCGACCGCCGCTTTCGTTCAGCGAGATCTCTTCGAGATCCTCACCCGCCACCCCGAACACGGTCGGGTGATGCGACGCTTCGCCTTCGGGCCGACCCCGAGTCCTGCGATGGTCGACGCGCTCGGGGCTGCAGGCCAGCACCTCAGCCGCGCCGACGAGCTCGCGGCCGCCACCAGCCTCCTCGACTACGACGTTCGCTCCGAACTCGCTGGCATCACCGCGGATCTGACCGTTCTGTGCGGCACGCGGGATGCGGTGACCCCGCTGCGCGACAGCAAGACGATCGCCAGGGAGTCGGGGGCAACGCTCCTCCAGCTGCCCGGCGTGGGGCACATGCTGCCGTTAGAAGCACCCGACGCGGTCGTCGATGCAATCCAGGCGCACCTTCCCCGACGAGCCGACACCCACGTCGAGGTCTGAGGTCTACAGATCGGCCGTCGAGCGGATCGGGTCACGCCCGTCCCACGCGGCACAGATCTCGGCGATGCGGCCGAACATCGCTTCGATACCGGGGTGATGCTCCACGACTTCGAGCATGCAGCCCATGAGGGGCCGGGTGTCGTAGTAGGCGAAGCGGGCGCGGCCGGCGCTCCCCGCGGTGGCGGCCGGGTACCCCAGGTCGGCGAAGTACGCGGTGTCCGCTTCGATGTCGTGCGTCCACACGCACATGTGATGAAAGCCCATCTGACCAGCGGGAACAGAGTCGCGGTACGCACAGGGAGCACCGCTGGTGGGCTCGATGAGCTCGATCTGAACGGGCCCGGCCTGGGCCAGCGCGACCTTCATCGAGAGCTCGCTCGGCGCGCCGCGATAGGTCACCTCGGTGAGCCCCGTGTGATGGGTCAGAAAGAACGGACCGACGCCCATCTCCTCGACCCACCTGTGAATCGATTGCTCGACGTCCGGTACGACCCAGGCGTTCTGAAAGACGGTGCGATCGGTGGGGAGTGTTCTGGTCATCGGTGAGGTCACCTCGTCGATCACGACCGCGGCCCTGCCGTCGGTGGTGGCCGCGGAGCCAGGTTAGGTTGAGGGTTCAGCGACAGGGGGTGACGCTCGATGTTCCTCACCGACGTGCGGGTCCTCGATCTGACGGATCACCGGGGCGAGATGGGTCCGTGGCTGCTCGGCTGGCTGGGCGCCGAAGTGGTCAAGATCGAGCCACCGGGTGGGAGCCAGGCGCGCACGCACGTCACGCCGTCGACGCCCGCCGAGCAGTGGTCCGCGTACAACTCGGCCAAGCGATCGATCGAACTCGACCTGACCGGAGCTGCCGGCCGCGACGCCTTTCTCGAGCTGGTGGCCGGCGCCGACATCGTCTTCGACAGCGGCCCACCCGGGACCATCAGCGCGGCCGGGATCGGCGAGGACAACCTCATCGCCTCCAACCCCGCCCTCGTCCACGTTCTCGTGACGCCCTTTGGATCCGACGGTCCCCGCGCGGATCAGCCGTCCTCGGAGCTGACCATCGCGGCGCTCGGCGGTCCGATGAGCCTGCAGGGAACCCGCGAGCGCCCGCCCGTGAAGGTCTCCGTTCCACAGGTCTGGCGCCACACAGGCGTCGAGGCGGCGGGCGCCGCGCTCGTCGCGCTTCGGCACATGGAGAACACCGGCCAACCGCAGTGGGTCGACGTCTCCGCGCAGAACGCCATGACGTGGACCATGCTCAACGCGATGGAAGCCCACGAGGTGCAGGGCTTCGACTTCGAGCGAGCCGGCATGACAGTACAGCTCGCCGTGCAGATGGCCCTCGGACACCTCGCCACCGACGGCTGGTTCTGTCAGGCCCCCGCGGGCATCACGATCGGCCCGATCGTCCCGAGGCTGGTGGAAGAGGGGATCGCACCCGCGGGCTGGGGAGACGAGGACTGGGCGACGTTCGACCACCGCATGCTGTCCGGCGAAACCTCGAACATCACCTACGGCGACCTCGCGAAGGCGATCGACGACCTCGGCTCGCGCTACACCCGCGAGGAGCTGCTGATGCGTGGGCTGGAGTACGGGTCGACGTTCGCGCCCGTCAACACGATCCCCGACTTACTGGGATTCGACCACCTCGACGTGCGTGGGTACTGGCGCCGTCGCGACGACGGGACGCGGCTGCCTGGTGCACCCGTGACCGTCGGTGGCGAGCGACTGCCGACGCCCACAGCGGGCGAACGCCCGCGCTCTCAGCGACGGACGCCCACCGATCGGGGCGCCACCTCGCTCCCTCTGGAGGGCATCAAGGTCGCCGACTTCAGCTGGATCGGCGTCGGCCCCATCACCGCCCGGCACCTCGCGGATCACGGGGCGACGGTGGTTCGGGTGGAGACCGAGGGCAGGCTCGACACGTTGCGGGCACAGGCTCCCTTCAAGGACGCCGAGTTCGGCATCAACCGCAGCAACTTCTACGGCAGCTTCAACGCCTCGAAGCGGTCGCTCGGGATCGACCTGTCCAACGAAGCCGGCGTCCAGGTCGCCAAGCGGCTCACCCACTGGGCCGACGTCGTCATCGACAGCTTCCGGCCGGGGACCATGGACAAGCTTGGTCTCGGACCGGAGCAGATCCATGCCGACAACCCGGGCGCAGTCGTTGTGACCACGAGCCTTCTCGGAAGCGGTGGTCCGTGCTCGGCGCTCGCGGGGTACGGCTTCCACGCCGGCGCGATCGCGGGCTTCACCGACCTCGTCGGTTGGTCGGATCTGGGCCCCGATGGGCCCTGGATGGCCTACACCGACACGATCGGGCCCCGGTTCCTGGTGCCGACGATCCTCGCAGCCCTCGATCGACGAGAACGGACGGGCGAGGGCTGCGCCATCGAGGCAGCTCAGCTGGAGATGGCGCTTCACTTTCTCGCGCCGGAGCTCCTCGAGCATCAGGCCAGCGGCCACGTCCCGGCGCGCAACGGCAACCGAGATGCCGGGGTCGCTCCGCAGGGGGTGTATCCAACTGCGGGCGAGGATCAGTGGGTCGCGATCACCGTCGAGAACGACGAGTTGTGGGAGCAACTGCGATCGGCGATCGGCGATCCCGAGTGGGCCCGCGACCCGGGGCTCGCGACGGCCGCTGGACGAGAGGCCCGTCACGACGAGCTCGACGACCGCATCGCCGCCTGGACGATGGAGCGAACCGCCGAGGAGGCAGAGGCACTGCTCGCCTCGCACGGCGTGCCCGCCGGCAAGGTACAGCGGAGCGGCGACCTCACGCACGACCCCCAGTACCTGCATCGCGGCTTCTACCACCACCACGAACACACCGAGGTGGGCGAGGTCCCCTC
>CAYUBX010000151.1:0-7116 GCA_964443165.1 uncultured Acidimicrobiales bacterium | reverse complement strand
ATCCACGTTTGGTCATCCCCGGAGTCGCAGCACGAACGAGTCGCATGAGGGGGTGGACCATGGCGTCGAACCCTGCGAGCCACTGGGCGTCGTCGATGTCCGCGACCTTGGCCCCGTACGCGGGAAGGTCGAGGTTAGCGACGATCGCGTCGACATCCCCGGACGCGTCGATCAGCTGCTGGGGCTCATCCGGCTCGAGAAGTGGGCTCGCGTCGGCGACGACGTCGGCGCCCTCTGCCGTGAACAGCTCGACGATCGGCGGACCCATGAAGCTATCCGCCGACGTCACGAGGATGCGTTTGCCTGCCAGTCGACCCTGCGTCATGCCGGCAACCTAGCGTTGGACTTCATGTTGGGCCGCCTCCGCAGTGCGGACGCGCGGCCTACTGACGGGTCGGCGGCGGGCTGTCGCCGTAGAGGTTCTTTACCCCTCCGTCGCGGTACGAAGCCGATGCAGCATCCTTGAACCTCGCTGATGCCTCGTACTCCTCGATGCCGTACTTGTCGTGCTCGGCGACGACCCGGATCTCTGTGACATCTCGGATGTCCAGCCCGAGATACTCGGCGATTTCAGCGTCGGTCCACGCCCGGCCGCGACTGCTGTCCGGCAAGAACTCGTTGATGTTGCGCTGGTGGCTATTGCCGAACTCGAGAATCTGGTCGCGATAACGCTCGTAGAGGTCGGGATCGACCACATGGAATCCGGACAGCTCGCCTCTCGGCACGCCTGACGCGTCAGCGGTCACTTCAACGCCCTCCGTTCGCCCCCGACCGGGCATGCGCGTACACACTCGAAACACTGGCCCTGGCTGACGTTGGAGTACGTGATCGACCACATCGTCCGGGTGAAGAAGCTCCCGTAGAGGATCATCTTGCGCCGCCGCGCGTCAGGTTCGTTGAGTGCCCGTTCGAGCGCCGCCTGATAGCCGGGTACCCAGTAGTGGTAGACCCGGTCTCGGCAGCGCTCGGCGTCGTACTTGCGCCCGATGACCAGGCCTTCCTGAACCTGCCCCCCGAGGCAACCCCCGTCGTCGATGTTGCAGACCTTGGTGCATGGGGTGACGCCTTCTGACGCGTGCATCTCCACGCACGCTGGGGCCGGGCAGGCCGGCTCTCCGAGGGGGCCGTCGAAGGGCAGCGGGAGCGAGGTGAGGATGACCGCCAGATAGAGGAAGCCGTGCTCGGGATGAAGGGATGGGCCCGCCAGACTCGGAGATCCAACGCCCGCAGCGATCGCTGCCTCTGTGAAGGACATGAAGGCCTGGTCGCCCGCATCCGTCCCCGTTGGCACCGACAGGGCGTAGTAGCCGAGCTCGTCCTCGATCTGACGCGCGACAGCGGACGCGGTGACGCCGATGCGGTCGGCGGTGCCCATCGTCTCCAGCACCTCGGGGCGTGGACTGTTCCACTCGCCCGCACGCGGCGCCGCGCCACCGAGCACGATCATCGACCGAACCTCGGGCAGGAGGTCGGCCGGGCGCTGCCCTTCGGGCTGGTCGTTCAGAAGCGCGGGGTCGCCGACCCCTGCGACGGAGGCGCCGCGGCGGAGAGCACCCGCGAGCACGGTCGCCTTGACCTCGTTCCAGTCGGGCTCCCCGGTCATTTCAGTTTCCGCTCATAGCGACCCACGGGGCAGACGCGCATGCACTCGAAGCACTGCGCCACCGACTCCTTGTATCGGCCGATCGACGTCAGGTTGCGACGGAAGTCATCTGAGTAGATCAGCGCTCGTCGTTCGTCCGCGTCATCGATGTTGGTGAGGATCTCGACCTGTTTGATGTGGCCACGGATTCCGAAGTTCATGGCCCGCGTCGAGCAGCGCTCGCGGTCGAAGAAAGACGAGGTGATCTCGCCGTCCTCGATCGTGGCGTCGATGCATCCGCCCTCGTCGGCGGGGCACGCGGCCATGCACGGTGTGCGGCCTTCCTTCTCGTAGAGCAGTACGCACGAACGGGCCGGGCAGACGTTCTCTTCGAGCTGGTGATCGGGGAGCAGCTCAAGAGTGGTGAGAACTGCGGCGTAGTAGAGCAGCCCGTGTTGTGGGTGCAGGATGATGTTCGCCGCGATCGATCGGGTACCGAGGCCCGCCAGAACGGCCGCGAGCATCATGGACATCGGAGGATGCTGCCCGCTCGTCGGTAGCGCCGGGCCGGGCATGGCCTGATGGCCGTGCGCTCGCTCAATGTGCTCCGAGACGACCATCGAGGCGACGTTCTCCCGGAAGTCGTAGCCCGTGATCTCCATTAGCCGCCGGTTGGGCGAGCGCCACGCTGCGTTGGAGGGACCCTTGGCACCCATCACAATGACGCTGCGAACCTCCGGCATGAAGTCGGTCGGGCGATGTCCCTCGGGGACATACTCATTGAACGCTGCGGGGTCGGCGATGCCAGCCACGGTGGCGCCGCCCTTGAGAGCCACGGCCTTGATCTCGTCCGTGAGCGCAGCGAGCGAGTCTTCGTCGCGTTCGGCCTCGACGGCGTCCTCCATCACGGGGTGAGCGTAACCAACCGGACGCGCGTCAGCTGTCCCGGAGGAGGTGCCGCTTCACCTTGCCGGTCGCCGTTGTCGGGAGCTCGTCGACGAACTCGACCCAGCGCGGATACTTGAACGGGGCCAGCGACGACTTCACGTGCTCTTGGATGCTCGAGGCCAGTTCGGCTGACGCGTCAGTCTCCTCGTCGAGAAGGACGAATGCTTTCGGCTTCACGAGACCCTCGCCGTCCTCGGCTCCGACAACTGCTGCGAGGACCACGCCCTGCACCTCGATGATCGCGGCTTCGACCTCAGCGGGCGACACCCAGATGCCACCCGCCTTGATCATGTCGTCCTCGCGCCCGAGATAGGTGTAGCTCTCGTCAGGGTTGCGAATAAAGGTGTCGCCGGTGGCCATGAACCGTCCGTGGAACGCGCGGCGGTTGTGGTCGGTGCGTCGCCAGTATCCGGGCGTGACCGACTCGCCCGCCACGTACATCTGACCTGGCTCACCGTCGGGCACCAGGTTGCCGTCTGCGTCCCGCAGTTCGATCTCGAAGCCGTCGACGACCCATCCTGACGATCCGGGCTCCTGGCGATCGAGTCGGTTGGCGACGTAGATGTGTGCGAGCTCGGTGGAGCCGACGCAGTCGAGAATCGTGAGGTCGAGCTCGTCCTTTGCGCGGCGGAAGATGTCAGCGGGAAGCGTTTCGCCGCCGGTGACGGCGATCCGAACCGAGTCGAACGTGCCGTCGGGAACATCCGAAGCTAGAAGCTGGGCCATGAACGTCGGCACACCGAAGAACATCGTCGGTCGATGCCGTGTGACGTGATCGACCACGTCGGGGACCGTCGGGCGCCCGTCGAAGAGAACGTGTGTCGCGCCGGTGCCGAGTGCGAAGTAGTTGATTCCGAGGCCGTATGCGAAGAAGAGCTTCGGCACCATGTACACCCGGTCCTGGGCGCTCATCTCGAGGACGTTCTGGGCATACACCTCGGTGAGGAACGCCATGTCCTTGTGCCGGTGAAGCGCGCCCTTGGGAAAGCCGGTGGTCCCTGAGGTGTAGAGCCAGAACGCGATGTCCTCACCGTCAGCAGGAAAGAGCTCCCCCGGTGAAGCGGCGTCTCGGGTCTCACTCCAGAGCAGAGCTCCATCGGAACTCCCGCCATCCGTGATCACGTGCTCGAGGAAAGGCTGGTTCTCGGTTGCAGGAATCACCTGGTCAACGAACAGATCCGACACGACACAGGCGGTCGCGCGGCTGTCTTCGAGAAGGAAGCGGTAGTCCTTCGTCGGCAACATGGTTGAGACGGGCACCGGGACGGTGCCATGGGCCATCGCACCCCAGAACACCTCGAGGAACGCGGGCCGATCGGCCATCATCATCATGACGCGCTGCTCGCGCTGGATTCCCAGGTCGGCGAGCGCGCTCGATGCCTTCAGGACGTTGTCGGCGAGTTCTGCCCTCGTCGTCTCGGCCCCGGTCGGCCCGTCGATGAGAGCGACACCATCCGGATCCCGCTCGGCCGGTTCGAGGATGAAGTGGCGCACCGCATTGTCGGACATCTCGCCGAATCTAGACGGCGACCCGGCTGCGGACGCGCGACACCTCAACCAGCGATCAGGCCCTCGATCCGCTCGACGAGCAGGTCCTCGTCGACCTCGCCGTATCCGGTTCTGGTGAACTTGCCGTCGTCATTGAGAAACAGGAACGTCGACCGGCCGGTCGCGCCGAATCTCCTCCACAGCGACTGGTCGTCATCGTGGAGCTGGGTGAAGTGAGCCAGTTCGTGCCGGGCGACGAACTCTTCGAGCTCCGTGGTGTTTGCTCGGCTACCGATGCCCAGGAACGTGACCTGGTTCCCGTATCTGGAGGCGACCTCTGCGACCGCAGGGGCTTCGTCGTCGCAGGAGCTTCACCAGGGTGCCCAGAACCAGACAACCAGGTCGCTGCCTCGGGCGGTCGAGAGATCGAAGGTCACTCCGTCGATCGTCGCCACCTTGCCACTCAAGACGCCGACGGTGTCGAAGCCACTCAATGCGTCCTGGGGGAGCGAGGGACCCGTCGTCGTGGTGGTGAGGTCCGCCCCGGCTGTGGCGTCCCCTGACGCGTCAGCGTCGTTGGATGCCGAGCCGCCGCACGCGGCGAGCGCCAGAGACATGACGACCGCAGCAGCCCCGCTGCGGAGAGAGATGCGCACGAGCTGCAAAGTTAACGAGACCGCGACCGCTATTGGGTTCGCGATCAGGTTGGCGCCGCCGGCCTCGCCCGGCGCGCGTCAGCCGGGATCTCGACCCCAGTCAGAGACCGCGTGAATGGCTGCTCGTCTGCATGGTGGTGTGTGAGCACGCGAAGATCGAGTTCGATGTCATCGGGAGCCAGGACACGCCAGGCGTCCGCATAGCGCTCCCGGGTGTCGTATGGACTCGCGACCGTGACCCGAAACGTCCACGTGCGGTTGCTGGCTCGCTCGGCTGACGCGTCAGTGACCTCCGGATGCGTGACCCGCAACACAACCGACGAGTCCGCAGCTGACGCGGCGGCGAGCTCGGTGTTGTCCGAGTCGCCGCATGACGCGAGCGCTGCCAGCCCGCCGAAGAGCGCCATGACGAGAGCCACGCGTCGGAGCATCAGCGGAGTGTCGCGCAACGGCCGCGCGTCCGAGGAAGGGGTAGCGTCGCAGCAAAGATCCGAGGGGGAAGACCATGAGCGGTCGCCTGGAGGGAAAGGTCGCCGTCGTGACTGGCGGCGGCAACGGGATCGGGGCGGCGAGCGCGCGCCGCTTCGCAGCAGAGGGCGCGTCAGTGCTGGTGGCCGATCTGCAGACGACCAACGCCGTCGCCGTGGCGCAGGCCATCGAGGCGGATGGAGGAGTGGCGTCCGCCATTCATCTCGACGCCGCGAGTGGGGAGTCCAACGAGGAGATGACGTCCGCTGCGGTGGATCGGTACGGCACGATCGATGTTGTGGTGACCGCCGCCGGGGTCAGCAGCGCCGACTACTTCTCCGGCGACATGGAGATCGATCGGAAGCGCGTCCGTCTGGCGGCCGAGGCCTCTGCGGTGAACCCGGCTGCCTCGCTGACGGAGCTCGACATCGACGACTTCCGACGCGTGATCGACATCAACCTCACCGGCACGCTCCTGGCAATCCAGTCCGCGGTGCGGGTGATGCTCGACCAGGACAAGGGCGGTTCGGTGGTGACGATCGCGTCGATCGCAGCCATCGATCCGCTGTGGGGCGCCCCCAGCTATCCGGTGTCGAAGGCGGGCGTGTGGATGCTGACCAAGAACGCGGCCCGCACGTTGGCGCCCCTCGGAATTCGGGTGAATGCGATCGGCCCGGGGTTCATCGAGACCAACATGACGGCTGTCCTGAGCGAGGTGGAGGAGATGAGCGAGGTCGTTCTGGGCGGGACTCCCATGGGTCGCAAGGGCACGCCCGATGAAGTGGCGAACGTCGCCCTGTTCCTCGCGTCCGACGAAGCGAGCTTCGTGACCGGCGAGCTGATTCACCCGGATGGGGGTTGGTTCACCGGCTGACGCGCCGTCGGCTCATCCCGGGCGCTGACTCGCCCCGTCCGAATTGTGTGCTCGCCGGCGCACTCCGCTCTCGTCATTCAGTAACCAAGTCGTGCCTATGACGCGGAAATCTCGCACTGTGGCATCTGCCACGGATCAGATCGGTTCACGCTGAGAAGCGCACCGGGAGCGTCGTTGGTCCGTAGATGAAGTTGCTCGCCATCCACTGGGGCTCGCCGACCGGCTCGAGGTCGCGCAGCCGGGTGAGCATCTCGCGTAGCAACGATGTGATCTCGACCCGGGCGAGGTGTGCGCCGAGGCAGAAGTGGGGTCCGCCACCGCCGAACGCGACGTGCGGGTTGGGCGAACGGGTGAGATCCAGCTCGTTCGGGCGATTGAACGCCTCTGGATCGCGGTTGGCGGCGCCGTAGTACACGACCACCTTGTCGCCGGCGGGAACCGTCTGACCGTGGAGGTCGACGTCGCGGGTCGTCGTGCGTCGCATGTAGATCACCGGGCTGGTCCAGCGCAGGAGCTCCTCCACAGCGTCGGGGAGGCGCGCCTCGGGATCCGCGGCGATCCACTGGAGTTGGTCGGGGTGCTGGAAGAGCGCCCACATGCCGGCGCCGACGAGGTTCCTCGTGGTGTCGCCGCCCGCGTCGACGAGCAGCAGGAACCAGAGGAAGAAGTCGATGGCGTCGAGCTCCTCGCCGCCGATGTCGGCGTGGGCGAGCATCGACGCCAGGTCGTCTGTCGGGTTCGCCCGCTTGTCGGCCCAGACGGTCTGGCTGTACTGGAACATGGCTGCGAACGCCTGCGCCCGCAAGCCTGGCTCGACTGCGTCGCGGGACGAGTGCAGCGCCTCCGTGTGGTGGTAGAGCTCGCGGCCGTCGTCGAGCGGGATGCCGAGGATGTCGGCGATGACGAAGCTCGGCATCTCGCCGGCGAGATCGGCCACCAGGTCGCACTCTCCGGTTTCGATCACGTTGTCGACGATCCGGCCGGCCAGCTCGTCGATGCGCGGCCTGAGCAGTTGTGCGGCCCGCGGGGTGAAGTCGCGCGACACCAGCCGTCGCATCCGTGTGTGCACCGGTGGGTCGGCCGTCAGCATCATCGTGTGG
>CAYUBX010000150.1:0-7127 GCA_964443165.1 uncultured Acidimicrobiales bacterium | reverse complement strand
CAGCAGCCCGGTGCCGCTCGTGATCGCCATGGCGAGGGTCATGACCCGCGGTCTGCCGTAGCGGTCGCTCAGACGGCCAAAGGCCATGGCGCCCACCAAGGAGCCGAGTCCGAGCACCGAGAGCAGCAGCGTCGCGTGGTTCCTGCTGAAGCCGTGGTCGTGTTCGAACGCCCGCGCCGCGAACAGGGAGAACGACGCCGCCACGAACGCGAACGTCATGTACATGCCGACCGCGGGCCGCCAGCCGCGCAGCCGCGTCAGCGCGCGGAACGCGAACGCGCCCTCGATCGGCTCCGTGCTCTCCGGCGTCACCCGCCACCACAGCAGGGCCAGGAGGAGCAGCGACGCAACGCCTTCGATGACCCACAGCTGTCGCCACACCCCGCCATCGTCGGCAACCTCGCGTACCGCCGTCGCTGCGATTGGGACGAAGACGAAGACCGCTCCCATCGTCGCGGTGAGCGTCGCCATGACGGCCCCGCGTCTGTTGGCGGGGACGCCTTCGGTCGCGAGGATCGGTGTGGTGAGCCAGATGCCTGCGCCACCCGATCCGGCCAATCCGGTGCCGACGATCACCTGCGCGGTGCTGCCCGCAGTTCCCAGAACGAACAGGCCGGCCGCCACGACGGCGATGCCCGACCGCAAAAGGGTGAAGGGCTCGACCCTCCCTGCCAACAGCGTGACGGTGAGGACGCCGACGAGATACGAACCGAGGTTGACCGATCCGAGCGCACCGGTGACGGTGCCGCTCAGGCCCAGATCGTCCTCCATCGCAGGGATCAGCACGGCCAGCGACGTTCGTCCGAACGTGTGCGACACCACACCCGCGGAGGCAATGGTGAGGATCCGGCCCCATCGGATCGGCTGGTCTGTCACGCAGTCTCCCGGGGCTCTTGACGTGTCAGGCGGGGGACACCCTACGATCTGATGCCATGCCGACGTACGCCTACCGCTGCCCGACCTGCGATGACACGTTCGAGCGGCGCCGTCCAATGGCGGAGTCGTCGGATCCCGCCGTGTGCCCGTCGGGTCACCAGGGCGCCAACAGGGTGCTGTCGGTGTTCCTCACCTCCGGGGCGTCCCGCCCTGCGTCGAGCAGCTCCTCAGAGCCCGCTCAGTGGACCGGTCGTGACGGCTGCGGCGGCGGCTGCGCCTGCCATTGACCCGGCCCGCCGCGCCGTGACGTTGTGAAGTGAAGCAACATCGGTGCCTGACACCGATGTTGCTCAACTCGGCCAGAATGGCGCCGTGGTTGTTGCAGCTTTCATCACGGAGAAGGGCGGCGTCGGCAAGACGTCGGTGACGTTGGGGGTCGCCTCCGCGGCGCGTGCCGCAGGGCGGCGCGTGCTGGTCGTCGACGCCGATCCGCAGGGGTCGGCATCGTTCGTCCTGGGCGTGTCGGGTTCGGAGGGTCAGCTGGTCGGCGCGCTGGAGGCGCCCAAGCCGGGCGGTGCCGCGTCTGTGATCGTGCCGTCGGCATGGTCGGGGGTCGATGTCCTTCCCGCCGCGCGCGACCTGCGTGAGTGGCAGCCGAGCGGCAACTCGCGGCAGCAGGCGTCGAAGCTGGATCGCGCTCTGCGCGGCGTCGCGGAGGGGTACGACGGTGTGTTGATCGATTGCCCGCCGGGTCTCGGTGTTCTGCCGCTCAACGCTCTCGTCGCCGCGGATCGTGCGGTGATGGTTGCTGAGCTCTCCGCGTTGAGCGTGCAGTCGATCGAACCGGTCGCGGACATGGTTGACGACGTCTGGCACCGCTTCAACGACCGCCTCGATCTGGCCGGAGTGATCGTCAACCGTGTGCCGCCGCGCTCCAACGAGGCCGATGCGCAGTATGACGCGCTCGGTCGCATCGTCGGGCGCCGCTCGATCTGGAAGCCGCCGGTCCCTCAGCGGGTCGCCGTCAACGAAGCGGCGGCGGCGGGCCGCCCGATCCACGACTACCGCAGCAGGGCGGCCGACGTGATCGAGGCATTCGACAAAGCCTGGCGGCGCGTGAGCCGGTGACCCGGCCTGGCGGCGCTTGAGCCGGTGAGTTCTAGCTGCGCGGGGTGAAGGCGAGGGGCAGGACCTCGGGGCCCCAGATGCCGACGTTCATGGGCTTCCACTCGATGTCGCCGTCGAGGCGCAGGTTCGGCATGCGCTCGGCGAGCACGACGAACGCCTCTTGGAGCTCGGCCCGCGCGAGGGCCGCGCCGAGGCAGAAGTGGATGCCGCTGCCGAACGTCATCTGTGGCGACTCGGCCTTGCGTGTGATGTCGAACGCGGTGGCCTCGCTGTACTTGGCACTGTCGAAGTTCGCGCCCACGAAGCTGGCCCCGATCAGCGAGCCCTGTGGGAACAGGACGTCGCGATACTCGATGTCCTCGCTGGCGAACCGAACAGTGCCGCGCACCGCGCCGAGGTAGCGCATCACCTCTTCGACGGCACGGGGCGCCAGGTCGGGGTTCTCGCACAGCAAGGTCCACTGCTCGGGATGCTGAGCGAACAACGCCATCGCGCAGGCGAGTTGGTTGCGGGTCGTGTCCGTGCCGGCCAGGAGGACGGCCTGGGCCATGCTCTGCATCTCCGCATTGCTGAGCCGGTCGCCGTCCTCTTCGGCCGCGATCAGATCGCTCAGCAAGTCGTCGCGGGGCTCGGTGCGACGCTCCTCGATCAGACCCGCCATGTACTCGTCGAGTTCGTCCTGGGCGGCCATGATCGCCGGTCCGTCCTGGGCCAGATCGCCGTTGAAGACCTTGAAGATGTCGACGGCCAGCCGGCTGAACATCTCCCAGTTCTCCCGAGGAGCGCCGAGCAACTCGCAGATGATCGGGATCGGGTACGGCTCACAGACGTCGGCCACGAACTCGGTCCTGCCGTGGGCCAGCAGCGGATCGGTGAGCTCTTCGATCACCTTGCGCATGAAGGGCCGCAGGCGGTCGGCGGACTTGGGGGTGAAGGCGGGCGAGACCAGTCGTCGCAGGCGAGTGTGGTCCGGGCCCTCGGTCGAGAGGATGCTCTGGCGATCGCGGGAGTTCCACTCCGGGTTGTCGTAGTCCTGCATCTGCGCGATGAGGGCGATGGCGCTGAACCAGCGCTTGTCGCGCAGGATCGTGGACACGTCCTCGTAGCGGGTGACCATCGTGCCCATGTCGGTGCGGGCCAGCCATTCACCCGAATTCAAGAGCTTCAACGCCGCCCACCGTTCGTCCTCGTCGGAGAACGGATCGAGGTCGATCATCGGGAGGTCGAGTTGGTCAACCGGTGTCGCCATGAACGGAAGTGTAGCTGCCACTTGTTTACTCGTCAGTAAACAACCCGTGCGAAGGCGATGACTCCGCGCGTGCACTGGCTGGTTCGTTCCGTACACACCGATCGCTGCGTTCGCTCCTCAGCGGATGGCCGCGCTGAGGCGGTCGCGGACCCCATCCTTTACTGTGCCCCGCATGGCTCACCCTCACGTGTCCACCAGTCGGCAGGGAGCGGTTCAGATCGTCACGGTGGACGATGGTCGAGCGAACGCCTTCTCCGCCGACCTGCTCGGCGAGCTCACCGACCTCCTGCGGGCTGCGGAGGCCGACGAGTCGACCGCCGCCATGGTGATCGCCGGCAACGCCAAGGCCTTCTTCGCTGGATTCGATCTCGACGTGATCGGCAGCGGCGACGGCCGAGCGATCGCCGAGATGGTGACCGCCGGTGGAGGGTTCATCGCCGCCTGCTACGGCGCCTCGATTCCCGTCGTCGCCGCATCGACCGGTCACGCCGTGGCTGCCGGTGCGCTCCTCCTCCTCGGCTGTGACCACCGGGTGGGGGTGGACGGGCCGGTGAAGATCGGCCTCAACGAGGTGGCGATCGCACTCACCCTTCCCGACTGGGCGATCACGATCTCCAAGGAGCGGCTGTCACGCCGCCACCTGCAGCGCAGCGTCGCCAACGCGGTTCTCGTCGACGGCGACGGTGCGGTGGCGGCCGGGTATCTCGACGAGGCCGTTCCCACCGACGCAGTCGTCGACCGGGCCGTCGAGGTGGCGACCGGGCTGGCCGAGACGCTCGATGCACGGGCATACGCCAGCACGGTGCAGAAGTTGCGCGGCGACGTCCTCGCCGAGATGGAAGCGTCCGTCGCGGCAGACAGAAAGGCGGCAGGGCTGTGAAAGCGATCGTGTTCGACGAGCATGGCGACGTCGACGTCCTGAAGTATCGGGACATCGAAGAGCCGCCGCTCGAGCCACACCAGGTGCGGGTCGCCGTGCGGGCGTGCTCGCTCAACTACCACGACGTGTTCACCCGTCGCGGCATGCCGGGGATCAAGGTTCCCCTTCCCGGTATCCCCGGATGTGATGCCGCGGGGCTCGTCGCGGAGATGGGCAGCGAGGTCGAGGGGTGGTCGATCGGTGATCGGGTGCTCGTCGATCCGGTCTTCTGGGACCTCGCCAACGGCAAGATGTGGATGATCGGTGACACGTGGTGGGGCGCGTACGCCGACTACGTGGTGGTCAGCTCGACGCAGCTGATCGCGCTCGACGAGGACATCAGCTTCGAAGACGCGTCGTGCCTGCCCGTCGCGTACGGCACGGCTCACCGCATGATGATCACGAGGGGAGAGGTCGTCGAGGGTGACAAGGTTCTGATCCTCGGTGCCTCCGGCGGCGTCGGTACTAGCGCGCTGATGCTTGCGAAGCAGCGCGGGGCCCACGTGATCGCCGCAGCCGGTTCGGACGAGAAGTGTCAGCAGCTGGTCGACATCGGGGCCGACGAGACCATCAACTACAACGAGGTCGACTTCCAGCGGTACTGCCGCGAGAACACCGGCTCGCTGTTCAACGGAGGTGGCTACGACATCGTGGTCAACTTCACGGGCGGCGACACCTGGGCCAAGTCGCTGAAGTGCGTCAAGCTCGGCGGCCGCGTCCTGACGTGCGGTGCAACGGCTGGGTTCGATCCACCGACGGATCTGCGCTTCATCTGGACCGCCGAGATGGACATCCGCGGGAGCAACGGGTGGAAGACGTCCGACCTCACCGCGCTGCTCGACATGGTCAAGACGGGTGATCTCAAGCCGGCGATCGACTCCATGGTTCCTCTCGAGGAGGGAGTCGAGGCGCATCGTGCACTCGAGGAGCGACGCTTCTTCGGGAAGATCGTGATCACGGGCGACGCTCCAGCGTGAGAACCGTTGGGCCGACCCGCGAGGTGGAGATCCCTCGCTCGGCCTGGCGCACCTTGTCGATCACCAGCCTCGTCGGCTTCATGGTGAGCCTCGAGATCACGGTGATCTCGCTGGCGCGCGACGAGATCGCGCAGGCGTTTCCGACCGCGTCTCCGTCGGAGCTCTCGTGGGTGATCACCGCATACAACATCGGTGTCGCCTCGCTGTTGCTGCCGGCCGGCTGGGCGGCGGACCGGTACGGCCGTCGGCTGGTGTTCCAATGGGGCCTCGGCATCTTCGTCGTCGGCTCGCTGCTCAGCGGCCTCGCTCCCTCCAGCGACCTCCTGATCGCAGCGCGGGTACTGCAGGCCATCGGCGGCGCGATGCAGTACCCGGCGGGTCTCGCGCTGCTGCTCGGTGCCTTCCCACCTCATCGCAGGCAGATGGCCATCGGCATCTGGGGCGCGATGGGCGGACTTGCCGCTGCACTCGGTCCGTCACTCGGAGCGCTTCTCGTCGACGGTTTCGGGTGGCGGGCAGTGTTCCTCATCAACGTTCCCGTCGCGCTCGGTGCGCTGGTGATGGGCCCGCGGTGGATCGCAGAATCGAAGGGTGAGGGCGTCCCTGATCGCGTCGACCTCATCAGCGTTCCGCTGGCGTCTCTGGGTGTTGCCGCCTTCATTCTCGGGATCGTGCAGGGCGGGACCTGGGGTTGGGCGGCGCCGTCCACGCTGCTCGCCTACACCGTCGGCGCCGTCTTGATCGTCGTCTTCGTCATCCGCAGCAGCACCCACCCCACCCCGCTGTTCGATCTGGGGCTTCTGCGCCTGGTCACGTTCACGGTCGGCAACATCGGCTCGGTCTTCTTCCTGATCGCGTTCTTCGGACACCTCGTGACGCTGCCCGAGTTCGTCCAGCGAACGTGGGGGTGGTCGGTGCTGAAGACAGGCTTCGCCATCGCCCCCGGGCCGATGCTCGCCACGATCATCAGTCCGATCAATGGCCGGCTCGCGGACCGGCACGGCAACGCGCCAATCCTCGTGGCCGGTGGTGTCTTCGGCGTGATCGGTGCCGCGATGCATCTCGCCTGGACAGGGACCGAGCCGTCGTACATGCTCGGGATTCTGATCCCCGGTCTGTTCATCGGGGTCAGCGCCGGGTGCAGTTTCGCGATGTTGGTCGGCGCAGCGATGCGCGACGTTCAACCGCAGCAGTTCGGGATGGCGGGCGCAGGTCGAACGACGATCTTCCAGCTGGGGATTGCGCTGGGCGTCGCCATCGCGATCGCACTGGTCGGACGACCGGAATCACCTGCTGCGATGCTCGATGCGCTGCGGCAAGTTTGGTGGGTCTCGCTCGCCATGTGGGCCGGCCAGGTCGTGCTGTTCGCGACGATCTTCCCGCGACGGCAGAAGCGCCGTCTCTGAGCCGACGGGATCAGCCGCCGACGTCGACCACGACGAGGATCTCGCCGTTGTCGACCTGATCTCCCACATTGACGCGCACCTCGGTGACCTCGCCCGCAGCGGGCGCGGTGATCTGGTGCTCCATCTTCATCGCTTCCATCAGCACGAGGACCTGGCCGGTTTCCACGCTGTCGCCCACCCCGATCTCGATGGCGAGGATCTTGCCCGGCATCGGCGCGACCTGTGCTCCGGCGACGGCTTCTCCCGACCCGTCGGGGAAGCGAGGGAGTTCGTGGAGGGTCACCGCCCCGACGGGTGTCGACACGTACCAGGTGCCGCCGACGCGGGTCGCGGTGGCGGTGCCCCGCACGCCGCCGATCTCGAAGTCGATCGCGTCTTCGTGGACCTGGTGAAGCGTGGCGGAGAACGGCTCACCGTCACCGATCGCGATCCGGTAGCTGCCGTCGCGTTGGCGGCGATAGCGAGCTGTCGCATCGACGTCCCCGTGGCGAAGCAGGAGTTCTTCGTCCGGCATCGAGCTGTTGCGGTACCCGCTCTGCATGAATGCGAGCTGCGTCGCCGCGGCTCGATTG
>CAYUBX010000149.1:0-7170 GCA_964443165.1 uncultured Acidimicrobiales bacterium | reverse complement strand
GAACGTCGGGGTGAACAACGCGAACTCGGTGGTCGCCGTCTTGCCCACGACAGTGGCCCCCGCCGCCCGAGCGAGGGCGACGCATGCTGCGTCGTTCTCGGTGGTTCGCCCCGCGTAGATGGATGAGCCGCGTTCTGTCGGGAGGTCGGCGGTGTCGATCACGTCCTTGACGCCGAGCGACCATCCCGAGAGCGGGCCAGCAGGCGCGTCGTGGACGGCCTGACGAATGACCTCGTCGGGGTGACGGCAGGTCCACGCCCGCACGATCGGGTCACGGTCTGCGGTGTGGAGCAGTTCGTGTTCGATGTTGTTCACCGGTTCATCATGCCTCCTCGCACGCGCCGCTAGATTCGGGCCGTGCCCGACGCCCCCGCGGACCCCCAGACGCATCGCGCTCTCGGCCTGACGGATGAGGAGTACGACCACATTCACGGTCTCCTCGATCGTCATCCAAATCATCTCGAGCTAGCGATGTACTCGGTGATGTGGTCGGAGCACTGCTCGTACAAGTCATCCAAGAAGCACCTCAAACGGCTTCCGACCGAAGCGCCATGGGTGCTGGTCGGTCCCGGTGAGAACGCCGGCGTCATCGACGTCGGCGACGGCATCGCTGTTGCCATCCGGATCGAGAGCCACAACCACCCCTCGGCGATCGAGCCGTATCAGGGGGCGGCCACAGGAGTCGGTGGGATCCTGCGCGACATCTTCACGATGGGGGCTCGACCCATCGCCGTGATGGACCCGCTTCGGTTCGGTCCGCTGGACGACCCCCGCTCGCGGTGGATCGCCGAGGGTGTCGTGAGCGGTGTGTCGGGGTATGGCAACAGCGTCGGCGTCCCCACAGTGGGCGGTGAGGTGGTGTTCGACGAGACCTACCGTGGCAACCCCCTCGTCAACGTCCTCGCCATGGGCATCCTGCCCGTCGAACGACTGGTCCTCGGCCAGGCGAGCGGCACCGGCAACCTGGCGGTGCTGCTGGGTGCGAGCACGGGTCGCGACGGAATTGGCGGCGTGTCCGTTCTCGCCTCTGCGGGATTCGACGACGACGCAGACGACAGCGACAAGCGGCCCAGTGTTCAGGTCGGCGACCCCTTCGAGGAGAAGCGGCTTCTCGAGGCCTGCCTCGACCTCCTCGACGCTGGTCTCGTCACCGGAATTCAGGATCTCGGTGGTGCCGGCCTCACCTGCGCCACGAGTGAGACGGCGTCGCGCGGTGGAGCGGGGATGGAGGTCGACGTCTCGGCTGTCCATCGGCGCGAAAGCGCCATGGAGCCGTTCGAGGTGATGACCTCGGAGTCACAGGAGCGGATGCTGGCCATCGTTGAGCCAGACGACCTCGACGAGGTTCTCCGGCTCTGCGAGAAGTGGGAGGTGACGGCCTCGGTGGTCGGCCGGGTCACCGGCGATGGCGCACTTCGGATCCGGCAGGGGTTCGACGGCGAGGTGCTCGCCGACGTGCCGGCCAGCACGCTGCACGATGATGCGCCCGAGTACGACCGCCCGCTCGAGCGGCCCGCCGATCTCGATGCTCGCCGCGCGGCGGACCCCGGTGCCGTCGATGACGTCGACTGCGGTGCAGATCTGCTCGCGCTCGTCCGCGACCCGAGCTGGGTGTACAGCCAGTACGACCACCAGCTGTTCCTCAACACCGTCGTCGGTCCCGGCGGTGATGGGACCCTCCTCCGGCTTCGCGACCCGCTCAGCGGACACGAGACCGGCCGGGGCCTCGGGCTGTCCACCGATGGCAACCATCGGTGGTGTCACGTCGATCCCCGACAGGGCACAGCGATGGTCGTGGCCGAGTCGGTGATGAACATCGCCTGCGTCGGCGCCCGCCCTCTGGCGGTCGTCAACTGCCTCAACTTCGGCAACCCCGAGCACCCTGAGGTGATGTGGCAGCTGTCCGAAGCTGTCGACGGTATGGCCGAGGCGTGTCGCGCCTTCGACGCCCCGGTCGTCGGTGGCAACGTCAGCCTCTACAACGAGACCAACGGGGAGAACATCGCCCCCACGCCGGTCGTCGGCGTGATCGGGATGCACGACGACTTGCGGGCGGTTCCGCCGGGCCTCGGCTGGTCCGACGGTGACACCGTGGTCCTCCTCGGTGACACGACGCCGGCTGACGTGGCCATGGGCGGCTCACGTTGGGCCTGGGAGCTGCGCGGGACCCGCGACGGCTCGCTGCCCGACTTCGATCTCGGCGCAGCGGTCCTCGTCGCGACCTTCGCCGTCGAGGCGGTCCGGGCAGGCTCGGTTCATGCGGTCCACGACGTGGGCGAAGGCGGGCTCGGCGTCGCTCTTGCGGAGATGGCGATCGCCGCGGAGTGCGGCGCGACGTTCGACGGACTCGAGGGACATCGAGCGATCTTCAACGAAGCCGGTGGGCGGATGGTCGTCTCGCTCGACAGTGCTGGTGTCGACGAGTTCGTGGAGGCAGCAGGCCGCAGCGGCGTGTCCGCCACCCCCATCGGTACGGTGGGTGGCGATCGCCTTCAACTCGGCGCGTCGGCGGACGTCGGCCTCGCCGAGCTCACCGCGGCGTGGCGTGACGAGCTGCCCTCGGCGATCGGTCAGGGGACGGTCAACGCGTGACGGACGAACCGCTCGAGATCGAACATCACAAGCCCCGCGAAGCGTGCGGCATCTTCGGGGTGTTCGCTCCCGGTGCGGGGGTCGCCCACTTGACCTACCTCGGCCTCTATGCGCTGCAGCATCGTGGGCAAGAGTCAGCGGGAGTCGCGGTCTCCGACGGGTCGTCTGTCACCGTCGTCAAAGACATGGGTCTCGTCGCGAGCGCGTTCGACGATCGGATCCTCGCGGCCCTCGACGGCGATCTCGCGATTGGGCACACCCGCTACTCGACGACCGGATCCAGCTCGTGGCGAGCATCGCAGCCCTTCTACCGCGATGTCGGCGATCTCGAGTTCGCGCTCGGTCACAACGGCAACCTCGTCAACACGGCCGAGCTCGCCCGTGACAATGGCATGTTCGACGTCGTCACGAGCGACAGCGATCTCGTCGCGGAGTTGGTCGCGACCCAGCTGGCGTCCGGTGAGGCGCCCCAGGGCGAGGAGCTCCGCTGGGCCCTCGAGCGGGTGCTCCCCGATCTCCGCGGCGGATTCTCGTTCGTGGTGATGGATCAGAGCCATCTGGTCGGTGTCCGCGATCCCCAGGGCTTTTGGCCTCTGTGTCTCGGCCGGCTCGACAACGGGTGGGTGCTCGCGTCCGAGTCTCCGGCGCTCGACACGGTCGGCGCGCACTTCGTTCGAGAGATCGAGCCCGGTGAGATGATCGTCATCGACCGGGATGGGTGGGAGTCGTATCGGCCCTTCGAGGAGCCGGACCCCCGCTTGTGCATCTTCGAGTTCGTCTACTTCTCGCGGCCGGACACCCTCCTCTATGGCCGCAACATCCACGCGGCGCGCCAGCGCATGGGGGAGGAGCTGGCAGAACAGGCTCCCGTCGACGCTGACCTCGTGATGCCGGTGCCCGAATCGGGGATCCCGGCGGCACAGGGCTTCGCCAAAGCGAGCGGCATCCCGTACAAGGACGGACTCGTCAAGAACCGCTACATCGGGCGCACGTTCATCGCCCCCTCGCAGGAGATGCGGGCTCTCGGCGTGCGCATGAAGCTCAACCCGATTCGGCGCAACATCGAGGGTCAGCGGCTCATCGTGGTCGACGACTCCATCGTCCGCGGCACGACGACCCGAGCGATGGTCGAGATGCTTCGCTCGGCGGGGGCCGCCGAGGTCCACCTTCGGATCTCGAGCCCGCCCTACCGGTGGCCCTGCTTCTACGGCATGGACACCGGCACTCGTGCCGAGCTACTCGCCGCCAATCTCACGCTGCGGGAAATCCAGGAGTACCTCGACCTCGACTCGCTCGCCTACCTCGAACTCGATCGGCTCATCGCGTCGACGGGGACGCCGGCGAGCGGCTTCTGCAGCGCCTGCCTCACGGGCGAGTACCCGGTGGAGATTCCGGTGGAGATCGGGCGCGACGTGCTCGGCGACCGTGAGGACGAACATGGGGGTGCGTTCGTGGCGACCCCCAAACTGGGACTCACGTGAGCGGCGACGTCAGCTACGCCGCGGCCGGTGTCGACATCGACGCAGCCGACGAGGCGGTGCGGCGCCTCACCCCGCATGTGCGGTCCACCTTCCGTCCCGAGGTCCTGAGCGACGTCGGCGGATTCGGTTCCGTGGTGGCCATCCCCGCGGGGTACGACGAGCCCGTGCTGGTGTCCGGCAACGACGGGGCGGGAACCAAGACGCTGGTGGCCGCTGCGCTGGGTCGCTACGACACGATCGGCATCGACGTCGTCGCAATGTGCGTCGACGACATCGTCACCTCTGGTGCTGAGCCTCTCTTCTTCCTCGACCAGATCACCGTGGGGTCGGTGGATCCCGATCGCATCGAGCAGTTCGTGCTCGGGTTTTCCGACGGATGCCGCCAAGCCGGGTGCGCGCTCACCGGCGGGGAGATCGCCGAGCACCCCGATGCGATGGCTCCGGATGACTTCGACCTGGCGGGGTTCACGGTCGGTGTCGCGGAGAAGTCACGCCTCGTCACCGGCGAGCGTTGCTCGCCAGGCGACGTCCTGATGGGCCTGGCCTCACCCGGGTTGCGCTGCAACGGATACAGCCTCGCTCGACGAGTGCTGATGGACGGCCGCGATCTCGACCAGCCGGCGTGGAGCGGCGCGGACACCAGCCTGGGTGAGGAGCTCCTTCGCCCGTCGGTGATCTACGCCCCGACGATCCTGTCGCTGTTCGCCGAGCTCGACCTGCGGGGTGCCGCCCACATCACCGGTGGAGGGTTGGCAGCGAACCTCAGCCGGTCGCTCGGAGGTCGTGTCGACGCGACGATCGAGCGCGGGACCTGGCGGGTGCCGGAGATCTTCGGTCGCCTGAGCAGCGAGGGGCCGGTGCCACCGCTGGAGATGGAGCGAGTGTTCAACATGGGACTCGGGATGATTGTGGTCGTCCCGGCGGCGGAGGCGAGCCGGGCGATCGAGATCGCCAACGGCGGGGGTCACGACGCATGGGTGGTCGGGTCCCTGTCGGAGGGAAGCGGCCAGGCTCGGGTGATCGACCCGTGACGCTCGACGCCACGCAGGCGGCCCTGCGCGACCACCTTCTCGAGCACGCAGTCCGAACGGGCGACTTCGTTCTCAAGTCGGGTCGCCGCAGCTCGTGGTTCATCGACGGCAAGCAGACCGTCTGCCGACCCGACGGGATCGCGCTCGTCGCGGAGCTCGCCATTCCTCTTCTCGACGGCATCGATGCCATCGGCGGTCTCACCATGGGCGCCGACCCCGTCGCATATGGCATCGCCGCAGTGGCTGCGACGCAGGGTCGTGAGCTCCGCTCGTTCTCGATTCGCAAGCAAGCCAAGGATCACGGCGTGGCTGGGCGCGTCGCGGGGGCGCTGCTCCCAGGTGATCGGGTCGCGATCACCGAGGACGTCGTGACACGAGGGACGTCGCCGATGGAAGCGACCGCGGTTGTCCGCGAGTTCGGTGCCGAGCCGGTTCTGGTGATGCCGGTCGTGGACCGTGGGGGGACGTGCGCCGCGATGGCCGAGCAGGAGGGGATCGCGTTCCGGCCCCTCTTGACCGCTCTCGACCTCGGCTTTTCCTACGAAGGACCCTGAGGCGGCCGGGGCCGTCGACACGCTCGTTTTGGTGTCCGAGGGGGTCCACGGCGGACAATTGGTGGCTGTCCGCCAGAGGAAGCCTCGATGTCTCGTCCTACAGCTGCATTCTCCGCGACCCTCGAGGTCGATCTCGCACACGAACCGGGCACGCTCGGGCGCCTGTGCACCGCTATCGGTGACGTCGGCGGCAACATCCGCGCGTTGCGCGGGTTCGGCAAGGTCACGGGCGGAGTCCTCCGCGAAGAGGTGATCGTCGACGCGGCGAGCGAGGAGCACGTCGAGAAGATCTGTGATGCGGTGAACGGCCTCGACGGCATCTCGGTGATCAGCGCGGTCGACCGGACCTTCCGACTGCACGATGGCGGGAAGCTGGAGACCGTGAGTCGGATCGCCCTCAACGACACCGACGACCTGTCCATGGCCTACACGCCGGGCGTCGCCAGGGTCTGCATGGCGATCCACGAGACCCCCGCTCTCGCACACGAGCTCACCATCAAGCGCAACACGGTCGCGATCGTCAGCGACGGCACCGCGGTGCTCGGCCTCGGCGACATCGGTCCTGAGGCGGCGATGCCGGTGATGGAGGGCAAGGCGTTGCTCTTCAAGGAGTTCTCCGGCGTGGATGCATTCCCGATCTGCCTCGACGTGTCGTCACCCGACGAGATCGTCGAGACGGTCATCCGCCTGGCCCCGACCTTCGGTGGCATCAACCTGGAGGACATCGCGGCTCCCGGAGCCTTCGAGGTGGAGGCTCGCCTGCGTGAGGCGCTCGACATTCCGGTGTTCCACGACGATCAGCACGGCACGGCCGTGGTCGCCCTGGCTGCGCTCGAGAACTCGATCCGCATCGTCGGCAAGGAGATGCAGGACCTCCGGTGCGTGATTCTCGGGGCGGGCGCTGCAGGCGTGGCGATCGCGAAGATCCTCCTCGGACGCGGTGTCGGTGATGTGATCGTCTGCGATCGCCAGGGCCCGATTCACCGGGGCCGCGATGGGCTCAACGACGCCAAGCAGTGGCTGGCCGAGAACACCAACATCGATGGCGTGTCCGGCACCGTGTCCGACGCGATGGTCGGCACCGATGTGTTCATGGGCGTCAGCGGACCCGGTCTCGTGACGCGGGAGGACGTGGCGGCGATGGCCGATCGGCCGATCGTGTTCGCCATGGCCAACCCCGACCCGGAGATCCGGCCTGAGGAGATCGCCGACATCGCGGCAGTGGTCGCGACCGGGCGCAGCGACTACCCCAACCAGATCAACAACGTCCTTGCGTTCCCCGGCATCTTCCGCGGCGCATTCGACGCAGGCGCCACCGATGTGACCGAGAACATGAAGATCGGTGCGGCGGCCGCCATCGCGTCGGCGATCTCGAGTGACGATCTGGCTCCCGACCTGGTGATCCCGACGGCGTTCGATCGCACCGTGGTGCCGGCGGTGGCCTCAGCGGTCGCCGACGCAGCACGCGGCGGCGGCGTGCTGGGCTCGTAGCCCCCCCGATCGCAATATCAC
>CAYUBX010000148.1:0-7194 GCA_964443165.1 uncultured Acidimicrobiales bacterium | reverse complement strand
CGTGCCGTACCGATCCGTCGTCGTGGTGGCGCTGGCTGCTGGTCTTGTCGCGGCCGCGACGACGGCAGGCATAATGACGCTCGTGGGGCCTCGCACCACCGAAGTCGTCGAACGGGTCGTGGAGCGGCAATCCGTCCAGAGCTCGTTCCGACAGGCCGGCGCTGGCAGCGGCGTCGTTCCGGTCGCGGACATCGCCGCTGCCGTCACGCCAAGCGTGGTGCGGGTCGAGGCGTATCTCGACCGCCAGCCGATCGGTTCCGGTTCCGGGGTGATCATCCGCGACGACGGCCACCTCATCACCAACGCGCACGTCGTGGAAGACGCAAGCGACTTCCGAATCGTGATGGCGCAGGGCGACGTGCTCGAGGCGGTGCTCGTGGGAGCGGACTCGCTCACCGACATCGCCGTTCTGCGAGTGACCGGCACCACGTCGGAGCCGTTCGTTCCGGCCGCGATGGGGAGCACGTCCGAGTTGCGCGCCGGCGAGCCGGCCATCGCAATCGGTTCACCGCTTCGGCTGGTGGGCGGGCCCACCGTGACCGTGGGCGTCGTGAGCGCCGTCAATCGCCGGCTGCAGTCGCCCAACGGTGACTGGCTCTACGACCTCGTGCAGACAGATGCGCCGATCTCGCCGGGATCCTCGGGCGGAGCGCTCGTCGACGCGGAGGGGGCGCTGGTGGGCATCACCACCGTGATCGCGGTGAGCGAGGTGGGGGCCGAGGGTCTCGGCTTCGCCACCCCGATCGAGATCGCCCACGAGGTGGCCACCGACATCATCACGTGGGGATCGGCCAAGCATGGGCTCCTGGGACTCCGCGGCCTCGACGCCACCCGCGACCAGCTGGCCGGTTCTGGGCACGCGGCCGGCGTGCTGGTTCAGGAGGTGGGCCCCGACGGCCCAGCGGATCAGGCGGGGCTCCAGCCCGGCGACATCATCGTCGCCCTCAACGCGCGTCCCCTGGAGGGGATGAGCGACCTCGTCGTCGACGCGCGACTTCTCGAACCCGGAACCACGGTCACGCTCGAACTCCTCCGGGACGGGCAGCGACTCGCGCTGAGCCTGGTCGTCGGTCAGCTCAACTGACGAGTCGACGTCCCCCAGTTGAGTCACTTCGGTGTCAGACACCAGAGTGACTCAACTCATCACTCAGCCCCTCCGGCGGCGCCAGCGGCGGATCGCGATCACCGCTCCCACGATCACCCCGACGAGCACCGCTCCACCGATGCCGAGCGACAGGTACTGACGCTGCCGCGCGTTCATGCTGTCCCACGGCATGCCCGCATCCGCTGCGACGAAGACCTGGTCATTGCCGAACCTGGGCCGCCACCCATGGCTACGGAGCCGATCGTTGGCCACGACCCACGGGTAGCGGGTGTAGGGCAACAGGCCGGTGGGAACGGGGCGCCCGACCCGTCGACCCACGAAGCGGTCGAAGCGTCGCGGCAGCGGGACGGGAACCCGGATCTTGGGCCGAGCGCCGAGCAGCTCGCGCAGCTCTCGAGCCGAGAGCCACCCGTCGGGCGCGACGTTGAACGCCCCATCGAGGTGATCGGCGGCTGCGATCACCACGGCGCTCGCCAGATCCTCGAGGTGCACGAACTGGATCGGCGGATCGTCTTGGCCAGTGCGGATCGGCGCCGCGGCGAGCATCGCCTCGCCGATCAAGCTGCTACCAGTCTCCGCCGCGGCCGCCGCCGCCGGCCTCAGGATGGCGGCCCGCCGACCCTCGGAGGCGTCCCGCCACTCCAAGAGCGCCCGTTCAGCGTCGGCCTTGTGCACGGCGAAGGCAGTGGTCGGATTGGGGCGGACCGCTGCGTCTTCGGAGATCGGCACCGGATTATTGGGCCACGCGCCGTAGACCATCGCGCTGCTCACGAGCGTCACGTGCTCGACACCGGCGTCGGTGGCAGCCGACAACACCGCACGAAGGGTCCGGTGGTCGCCGTCCTCGGGTTGAAACGCGAGATGCACCACGGTCGACACATCGACGAGCGCGTCGCGCAACCGGTGCGGTTCGGCGAGCACATCGAGCATCACTGGTCGGACCGAGGGCAGCGCGGCCGCGGCGGGAGCGCGATCGATCGCGACCACCCTCCCGAACGCAGCGACCAGACCAGAGACGACCTGTCGCCCGAGCGCGCCGGACGACCCGACGACCGCGACTCCGCTCATCTGGGCCCGTTCGCCACCAGCGATGACGACTCCCGGTCGACGTGGAGGTTCACGGGCACCGGCCTACCATGCTCCTGTGTCCGACGACGACCCCTTCGACGACGAGAACCCCTTCGGTGGACTGCCGTTTCTCGGTGATCTGGCGAAGATGTTCCAGACGCAGGGCCCGATCAACTGGGACGCAGCGAAGCAGTTCGCACTGCAGCTGGCGACCGGCGGAACGCCCGAGCAGAACGTCGACCCGGTCGACCGGGTACGGCTCAGCGAACTTGCGCGGGTGGCGGAGCTTCAGGTCGCGACGGCGACCGGCCTCGACCCGACGAGCAGCGGCACGCCGGTGCAGATCGAAGCGGTCACCCGATCCGAATGGGCGCGCCAGACGCTCGAAGCCCAGCGGCCCTTGATGGAGAGGCTCGCGGAGCGGCTCCACGCGTCGCCGCCCGACGACCTCGGCGCTGGTCCGGAAGCGCAGCTCCTCGGAGGGCTGTTCCAGTTCCTCAACCCGATGATGATGGCGATGAGCGCCGGCTCGATGGCGGGTCACCTCTCGACCCGCTCGTTCGGCATCTACGACCTGCCCATCCCTCGGGACGGCGATCGCATCCTCGTCGTCGCATCCAACCTCGCCGACTTCGCCGACGAGTGGAGCATCCCCGCGGACGACGTCCGGCTGTGGGTGTGCATCCACGAGCTCACCATGCACGCCGTTCTCGCGGTGCCCCACGTGCGCTCGCAGGTCAGCGACCTGCTCACCCGCTACATCGACGGTTTCCACCACGACCCACTTGCGATCGAGGAGCGACTCGCCGGCCTCGAGTTGGGTGCGGGCGACCCTGCCGACCTCCAGCAACAGATGCAGCAGGTGCTCGGCGACCCCGAGGCGCTGCTGGGCGCCATGCGCAGTACCGAGCAGGCCGCCGTGGTTCCCGACCTCGAGGCTCTGCTCGCGGTGCTGGTCGGATACACCGACCACGTGATGGAGCGGGTCGGCCGCGGTCTGATCGGTTCGTACGACAGCCTCGTCGAGGCATTTCGGCGTCGCAGGGTCACCGCGAGCGCCAGCGATCGGTTCGTCGAACGGCTGCTCGGCGTCGACCTGCGCACCGATCTCGTCGAACGGGGTCAGGCGTTCGTCGCCGGCGTGGTCGAACGAGCGGGTGACGAAGGCCTCGCCCGTCTCTGGGAGTCACCCCGCACGCTCCCGACACCCAACGAGGTCGACGCCGCGGGCCTCTGGCTCGCGCGCATCGACCTCCCCGACGAGACCGACTGAACTCCGGCGGAGCTCAGTCGGGCGGTTCGCCGTCCGACTCGAAGTCCAAGCCCGAACTGGAGGGAAGCGGCAGCACGCCGTGGACACGGCCAGGAAGTCGCGCCTTCACCCTCTCGTACCGAGCGACCGTCCAGACCCGCGCGGCGATCACCTGGAACGGGGTCCGTCGGCCACGACGTAGCGCCCAGAGCCCACCGAGGTAGCCGAAGCAGGCGACGCCGCTCACGATGCACAGCATCACCAGTCCGGCCCTCACCGGCAGAATCCCGTTGGGCGCGACCACCGGGACGATGCCGCCGAGCACCCACGTGAGCTGGAACCGGGTCTCAAACCGAGCGAACGAGCGACCCTGGTTGGCATCCGGCGCGTCGCGCTGCACGATCGCGTCGAAGCTGAGCTTCCCCAGGCCCGCCGACAGGCCGATGGCCATGGCGAAGAAGAAGACCGAGACGCGATCCGCGGGGAACGTCACCAACAGCGCGACGAGAGACGACAGGCCGAGGACCGCGCCGAGCAGATACTCCTCGCGGACGATCTTTCGGAGGTGGGGCGCGCCGATGGCGCCGGAGAGCTGCCCCACGGAGCTCGCGACGATCATGGCGCCGAACCAGGCGGTCGACGCGTCCTCCGTGCGGAGCCAGAACGCGATGAGGAAGAGAGTGAAGCCCGTCATGCCCCGTAACACCGCCATGGCGGATGCCGCCATGATGATCCCGGTGGATCGCAGTTCGCTCCGCTCGTTCATGTCGGGCGGCTCGGCCGCCACCTGCATCCGGGGGATGCGCATGCCCAGCGGGATCATGCACAGGAAGGCGATGGTGGCCGCACCGAGGACCCACTGAGAGCCGAGAAGGCTGAGCAGGAGCCCGGGACCAGCGGCGAGGAAGCCACCGACGCCGCTCAGCAGCGACAACTTCGAGTTGGCCTCGATGAGGTCGTCCTTCTCCTTCACCAGGCCCGGGACGAGCGCGCTCTTGGCCACGTGGTATGTCTTGCCGAGAACCAGCGCGCCGAACGCTTCTGGAAACAGCAGCAGCGAGTCCAGGTGCCGCATCATGAGCGCGGCGAGGATCGCTCGACCGATCCCGCTCACGATCACCATGCCGCGTCGACCGCCGCGCGCCCGGTCGATCAACGGACCGATCAGGGGTCCCACGATGGCGAACGGAGCGATCGTCAACAGGAGATACAGCGCGACCTTGGGGCGAGCGGCCGCCGGATCGAGGTTGAAGAACAGTGATCCGGCGAGCGCTATCGCGACGAGCGCATCGCCTCCGGCCCCGAGGATGTGGACGCGGGCGAGGCGGGTGAACGGGCTGACAATGAACGCCTCGGCCCCCCGACGCGAGTTCTTGATCCGCCCCGCAGGCCGCGGTTCGCCGTCCACGGGGGCCACTGTAAGCGGCGGTCCCGCTGGGGAGAACTCAGACGAGAATCGCTGCAGCCTTGCGCAACCCACCATTTGGACGACTGCGATCAGCGATGAGTGGTCTCTCCAATTTTCTCGGCAACGTGTCTGGCGAGAAAGACGAACCGGACGACGAGGTCCTCGACGCCGACGAGAACTTCGAGAGCGCGCCTCCTGAGCTCCCCGACCTCGGCAACTGGTTCGACGCGCTGGAGGACGCCACCCCGTCTGTCGCCGAGTTCCCCGAACCCCCATCGCTGATCGCATCCGCCGAGCCACTGGCCAACAAGCCCCCGACGATCGCCGACGAACCGCAGGCACCCGTCGATCCCCTGGCGATTCCGCCACCGCCGGCGTCGCTGGTGACCGAGTCAGAACTGGCACCCCCCGGCATCGCCCCTCCTGCGGAGTCCCGGGAGACAGAGGCCGACCTCTGGCTGGACGAGATTCTCAGCGCCCCACCCACGCACGCGACCTCCCACCTCGCCACCATCGCCCCCGATCGGTGGGATCCCGCGCACGACGACATCATCCCCGGCAAGGTGACCACTGCTGCGGCACTCCGGCCCGTCGTGGACGACGATGTCGTGACGGACGTCATCTCGACCGAGACCGAGCGGCGTCGTGGCCGCCGCGGACGACGTGCCTCCGACGACATCACCAATCCGGTCGTCAGCGACGACACGAAGACCCGCCGGCGCGGACGCCGCAGGACCGGCGATTCGATGTCTGTCGACCTACCTCCGCCCAACGGGGATCAGCTGGTGCTGGACCATGCCCTCCCCGACCCCAACGGAATCGCCGCAACGATCGCGGAACCGAGGCTCGACGACCTGAACGACAGCTTCGCCGACGGCCTGCTCGAGCCGCCGTCCGGCGACCCCGTGAACGTGGCGCCACCCGTCGCGGACGAGCCACTCGCGGACGCCGCTCCCGTCGCCGACCCGAGCAACCTGCCGCTGCCCGAACCCGAGGCCGACGAGCCCACGGGGGCGGAGCCCAAGCACCGCCGCCGTTCACGTCACAAGACCGACGGGGTCATCCCGGACATCAAGATGTCCTCGGAGGAAGCCGCCGACATCATGGGACTCGGCCCCGAAGTGACGGAACTGGCTCCACCCGAAGGCGCCCTGCTCGGCATGCCGGCGCCCGCCGAGCCCGCCGAGCCCATCAGCGGCCTTCCCGCACCAGAGCCGCTCGCTCCCCCGACCGAACTCATGGACTCGCCGCCGGTCGATCTTCCGCCTCCGTCCGGAGGTCAGATCATCGGACCGCCCAAGGGGCTGGGAATGCGGGTCGTCGAGAATCCCCGCAAGCAGCGTCGGTTCCGCCGCAAAGGCTGATTCAGACGGACCGCTCGTAGCGATATCCGACTCCACGAATGGTCGTGATCCGCGTGGGCCGCGCAGGATCCTCTTCGATCTTGCTGCGCAGCCGCTTCACGTGGACATCGATGGTCTTGGTGTCGCCGATGTAGTCGTAGCCCCAGACGTTCTGCATCAGGCTGTCCCTGGTGACGACTCGCCCGGACCGTTCGAGCAGGTACGCCAGGAGCTCGAACTCCTTGAGCGCAAGCGGCACGAGCGCGCCAGCCACTCTCAGCTCGTGGCGCCCGAGATCCAGCTCCAGATCGCCCTCGGCGAGGACAGCGTCCACGTCCTCACCGCCGACGACGTCGGGATCCCCGCGACCCCGGCGCAACACCGCGCGCATCCGGGCTACGAGCTCGCGGAGTCGGTACGGCTTGGTGACGTCGTCGTCCGCGCCGACCTCGAGACCCACGACCGCGTCGATCTCCTCGGCGCGGGCGGTCACCATGATCACCGGAACACTCGAGCTCTTGCGGACCTGTCGGCAGACATCGACGCCCGACATGCCAGGAAGCATCACGTCGAGAAGAACGAGGTCAGGCGGGTTGGCCTCGATCTCCGCGATCGCCGAGCTGCCGTCCGCCACGACGGTCACCTCGAAACCCTCGCGTCGGAGGCTGACCGTGAGTGCCTCGGCGTAGGACGGTTCATCGTCGACGACGAGAACGGATGTCACGCGGCGACCCCCATCGGGAGGCGGAGAGTAAACGTGGCTCCCTCGCCCTCCCGGGATCGAATAAGAATCTCCCCGCCGTGGTTCGCGACCACGTGGCGAACGATGCTCAGCCCGAGACCCGTCCCGCCTGTCGATCGCGACCGTGCCTTGTCGACGCGGTAGAAGCGTTCGAACACCCGCTCGTGTTCGTGCTGCGGGATCCCGATCCCCTGGTCGCGAATGACGATGTCCACGAAGGAGCCGTTCTGGAGCGCCGCCAGCTCGACCGATCCGCCGGCGTCGCTGTATTTGATC
>CAYUBX010000147.1:0-7205 GCA_964443165.1 uncultured Acidimicrobiales bacterium | reverse complement strand
GCCTTGCGCTGTGGGGGGGGGGGGGGTGGGGGTTCGGGGGGGGGGGGGGGCGGGGGGGTGGGATCGACGATGACTCCTCGCGAGGGTGGGCCGAACTCGGACTGCTGAGCGACCTGGAAGAGCAACTCGGCACTCGTTCCGTGAAGGAACGGTCCCGCCATGCCGGGCGCTCCCATATAGCCCCAGGAGTTCACGGAGAACACCGAACCGTTGAAGAGCCATGGGCCGCCCGACGAGCCTCCTTGCATCAGACAGGAGGAGTTCCAATAGTTGTCCGCGCCCTCCAGACCGAGCACATCTCGGCAGAACATGAACAGCGGATCATTGTCGAAGGGATAACCCAGTGCGGTTGCGGTGACCCCGGTGGCGACTGAGTCGAAAGTGATGCTCTCCGAGCCGACAGCCGAGTCAAGAGCGCCACCAGCGCCGTTTCCCTGGTGAGCCCCGACGTCGTTCACCACGTAGAAGCCGTAGTCGTGCGGGATATTTGCGGGGAAGGTTTGCTGCGTCCAACGGATGTCCACGACTCCGTGGTCGGCGATCCAGCACCCGTGCGGGTCGTTGAAGCAGTTGTTGTCCGTGGGGTCGGTGCCGCCGTCATCTTGTTCGGGAATGAACATGACGTTGTTGGCGAAGACCTTGTTGACGTCGTCGTAGATGCAGTGCGCCGCGGTCAACACGAGTGAGCGCCCGGCAACACCGTCCGTGACGGCTGTTCCCGAGCAGACAAAGTCCCCGTCGGGCATCGAGAAAACGATCCGGCCTGCGGTCGATTGGATGGAACCGCCATCGGTCCAACGGCAGAGTGCCACCGTTGCCGCAGAGCAGTCGGTCCCTGGGTTGCCGACCCTGAAGTTGAGGACCTCCGAGTTGGTTCTCACGCGGTCGTTGTCTCTGACCCGGGTGTACCAGGACCAGTCGCCATCGCTGAGGCCAGACAGACTCACGGCCCATGTCTCGGAGGCTCCCTCGGTTGACACTCGGGACATGCGGTAGCGCTGAAATGAGCCGTTCTGGCCGACATACGCCCACGCCCTCCTGATACTGGGATTGCTGGTCAGGACCGCGCTGAAGGTGTGGGATTGTTCGACAACCTGGCCCTCAGCGGGTGACATCGGCCCGAACGTCACGGCTCTGGGCGCCGCCGAGGAACGCCGCTCAGCCGGTACCGACTTGATGGGGTGTCGTTGCAAAGTCGGTGAAGGAACATCGGGGCGGGCACCATGACCGTGTGGCACCAACGTGCCGTCGCCGCTCTTGCGGAAGGCGGCTCCTCCTTGATCACGCACGAGGTCGCGCGGGACAGCGGCCGCGACCCGCTCCGGCGTCCAGTAGTCAACCGTCTGCTGGACTCGTCTCGCGCGATCGGAGTCGACCCCGCTCGGGTCTTGGTTCTGTACGGCGGAGGCAGTCCCCGCCGTCACCACCGACAAGACGATGACGACACTGGTCAACCGGCGCAGGATCCCCGACACTTTCATCACCCCGACTCTGCTTTCCGCCTTGGTCTTAGCAGCTCGAGTTCAAGCGAGCGTCCCTTCTCTGGCGACAGGCGCTGCCAAGAGCCCTCGTCGGCGCCGACGTCGAGGCTGGTGCGCGAAGCCGATCTGGCTTGGCGATGATCGTGATGGCGCTCGCGAGCTCGATGGAGCACGGAGAGTACGACGTCGGCTGATCGCATATGCGGGCTGCGGGTTGTGGTCACCTCGGGTGGCGGCCCCGGATTTTTGAGCCCGCGCAGGGATCTGCACCTAAGTTTGTGGCAGAAGTAGCAGGTCGTAGGGAAGTGCCGGCGATGCAAGTTCGGGAAATGGACCACATCGTGCTGAATGTCACCGGCAGCGAGCGGCACTGCGGGGTGATCGGACCCGAGGTGTTGCGGTACGCCGACGGTCAGGCGGCACACCTAGCGTTCGTGTTGCCGAAGGTCAGCGAAAGCTGCATCGTCGACCTCTTCGATATAAACCGCACTGGCGAGCCTCGCACCCTGTGGCAGGCCGAGGGCAACGGCCCGTCGCTGACGATCTACCACCACGACAGGAACAGGGTGGAGCTGAAGCGGGATCCGACCAGATGAGCTACTCCCTCGGGATTGATCTTGGCACCACCTTTACGGCTGCGGCGGTGTCCGATGGCGACCGCACAGAGATGTTGGCCATCGAGCACGACTCGACGGTCGTGCCGTCGGTGGTTGCGTACCCGTCGGGGTCCGATCTGATCGTTGGTGCCGCGGCGGTCCGACGCGCTCGGACCGACCCTGAGCTGGTCGTGCGTGACTACAAGCGGCGGCTCGGTGATCCGACACCGTTCATCATCGACGGTCGTCCACGCAGCGCCGAGCAGATCATGGCCTCGGTGGTTCAATGGGTCGTCACTCGGGCGTCGGCCGAGCGGGGCGCCGAGCCAGATGCAGTGGCGCTGGCCTATCCGGCCAACTGGGGCGGTTACAAACAGGAACTCCTGGGTGATGTTGTCGTTCGAGCTGGCCTTCCCGACGCACTCTTCATCCCCGAGCCCACCGCTGCCGCCTGGTGGTACGCCGAGCAAGGTCGCATCGAGGTCGGCGACACGGTGGGAGTGTTCGACTTCGGCGGCGGCACGTTCGATGCGGTCGTCCTGCGCAGAGCTGCCGACGGGTTCGGCATCGTCGGCCGTCCCGGCGGTGTCGAGCGGCTCGGCGGAATCGATCTCGATGAGGAGCTCGTGCACTTCGCTCTGCAGTCTGGCGGACTCGATCTTCAGTCCCTCGATGGCAGCGACCCGGCGGTCGTGCAGCAGATGTCACAGCTGCGTGATGAATGCCGCCAGGCGAAGGAGGCGTTGAGCGCCGACAGCGTCACCGAGGTGCTGGTCGATGTTGGACCGGTGAATCACCGGGTTCGCATCACCCGTGCTGAATTCGAGGACCGCATTCGCCCCACGGTGGACACAGCGATGACATCTTTCGCGCATGCGGTGAGCTCAGCCGGACTGGAGATGGGCGACCTGTCTTCGGTGCTGCTGGTCGGCGGTTCGAGCAGGGTGCCGCTCGTTGCCGAGACGGTGGGATATCACACCGGTCGACCTGTCACCGCCGATGTTCATTCGAAGCATGCTGTCGCCCTGGGTGCGGCACTCGCGGCTGCGGCCTCGGTCGACGAGGTGGAGCGGCCATCAACTGAAGAGGCACTCGAACCTTCTGTGGCTGAGGGGGCGCCGATTCCTGTGTCAGCGCCTCTCGAGTCCACCGGGTCCACAGCGCCCGACGGGCGGGGAGAATCGCCGTCTCGAGCGGGGGCGAGGAAGTGGATGTTCTCGGCAGCCATCGCGGCGGCGGTGATCGTCGTGGGGATGGTTGCGGTGCTCGCTTTCGGTGGTGGGAGCGACGAGGCCGAACCGGTAGGCGGTGAGGTCGCCGGCTTGGTGATGATCAGCCACGAAGTTCTCCCAGCTGTGGCCCTTGAGCTGTCGCCCTGGACCCCGCTCAGCGCCTTCGGCGTGTTGTGGATCCCGGGGGAGACCGGGATCCTCCGTGTCGAGGCAAACGGATCCGAGACGCTGATCCCGATGGACGGCGGCGCCGAGACACCGATCGAGGCCTTCGACCGGGTGTGGGTACCCAATCGGGGCGGTGACACGGTCACTATCCTCGCTGAGGACGGGGCGGTCAACGCGGTGGTGACGTTGACCGAGGTGACCGGCAATGGGCCGATCGCCCCGGTGGCTGTCTCCGACGCAGTGTGGGTGTCGCACGACACCGGGTACGCAAGGATCGACGCAGTCAGCCTCGAAGTCGACGAGCGGTCGCTTGCCGGGGCGCCGGTGATCCGTGCGGTGGGCGACGTCGTCTGGGTGCTCGAGCGCACCCTCGGCCTGTTTCGACGCCACGACTTCGGAACCCGCCCGAGCGATGCCAACATCGTGGTGTGCCGCCTCGAAGGCGCGGCGTGCACCGAAGAGCCGGCGGACGCCGTCGCCATCGACGGTCCGCATCCGGTGAGCAGGGTGACGGCGACATCGGATGCGCTGTTCTTCATCGACGAGACCACGTCGGCGATCTACGGGGTTTCCGGCGGTGAGTGGGCGCCCGAGCTGTTGCTCTCCGTGACCGATCCATCGGCGCCCGTCTCGATGCTCGCCGCCGCCGATGGTGATGTCTGGTACGGGTTTACCCCTGTCGGGTTTGAGGCGTCGATCCGTCGGGTTGCATTCGACGGCGGTGATCATGGCGAGCCGTTGCTCCTCCTCGAGGAGGGCGAAGAGTCCCCGCAGGGTCTTCTTGGGGTCGTCGCCGAGGGGCGCTACGCCTGGGTGGCCGCTCGCAATGGCGACCGCGACGGCACCCTGTACAAGATCGATCGTGAGACCGATGATCTGGTGCAGACCTTCCCCTCGATGGGACGCCGCGTCGATCTTCCCGTGCTGGTTGATGATGAGGTCTGGGTCGTCGCCAACAACAGTCGCCAGTATGTGCGGGTCGTGCCGAGCGGGCGAGGGTGACACAGCGGGCGCATTCGCACGTGGGGTCGCCGAGGACATCTTGTGGGGCATCCAAATCAGTCCTACCGGGCCCGAGCTGGCGGTGGCGCTGATCACCAGGACGGTGATCATTGCGTGAAAGCCTCACCGGGGATGTTGGTGGGCGATCGCATCACAGATCGTCGCGGCGACGACCGCAGGGACGATCCCGGTCGGCAGTGCCGGAACCACACCCTCGACGTCGAAGCGGAGGGCGATCGTGCCCCAGGATTCGCCGGCGAGGTAGGCGGCTTGGGTTTGGTCGATGTCGTCTTCGGCCATTACCCGTTGGCGGGTTTGCTTGACGCCGGCTCGTTTGAGGCAGTTGGCGACTGTGGTGCGGCGCATGTCCAGGTCGCGGTTGACCTGACGGGTGGTGGTGGTGACGAGGACCCAGAGTCTCGATTCAGAGTGTGATCTGGGGTCGCCAGCGATGTCCCATGGTTCGAAAATTGTCCGCTAAGGACCACTCGATCTGACGGTCAGCCGGCCAGCGCTGCGACGGGTTGCTCCACCGAGACACCTTGAGTGTCCGTCGGTTCATACTGTGAGCAACCGGGAAGATGCTGAGTGTGCCCGGCTGATCTTGGGCCGTTCGCAGTGGAGAGACCTCGGTAGCCTCCAGCGGGAATCATCGAGCAGGGGGGTTGAGTCGTGGCGCTCACGATCAACGTGTCGAAGCCCGCGGACGGAGTGGGGCTGATCGCCTTCGCCGATCCGCCGAGGAACTTCGGAAGCGGCGAGTTGGCCGACGGTGTCATGGCGGCGGTCGGCGAGCTCGCCGACGACGATTGTCGCGTCTTCCTCCTCGCCTCCGACACACCTGGCTACTTCATCGCCCATTGGTCGCTGCAGTTCATCATCGATCGACAAGCGGCTATTGAGGCGCAGGGACACGCCACACCGCCGCCCGCGCCGCGGATCTTCGAGGAGATCTCCCGCACACCGATGATCTCGATCGCGGTCAACAACGGACAGGCGTGGGGCGGAGGTGCCGAACTGTCGTGGGCGTGTGATCTGCGAATCGCCGCCGAGTCGGCCACGTACGGCCAGCCCGAGGTCGGCCTCGGGATCATTCCAGGCGCCGGAGGGACCACCCGTCTCGCCCGATTGATCGGACCGACGAAGTGTCTGGAGATGATTCTCGACGGCCGACCGATCACCGCCCGGGAGGCGCTGCAACTCGGCGCCATCAACAAGGTCGTGCCGGACGGCGAGCTTCGGGAGGCCGCGATCGAGTGGGCTTCACACATCGCCCAGTGGCCCGCCTGGTCTCTCGAAGCATGCAAGCGCAGCTTCTACGAGGGCAGGGACATGGGGCTGAACGACGCCGGTCGCAACGAGTCGCAGATCTTCGGCAGCGTGGCGCGCCGCGAGGACTCGATCGCCCTCATGGCCGAGGTGCAAGCGCGCTACGACGCGGGGCAAGACTCCTACGACGCGATCGGACTGCCGCGCCCGCCCGACCGCGCGTGACAGGGTGGGGCATGAGCATCGAACGCATCGAACCCGGTCCTCTCATGAGCCAGGCCGTCGTCCACGGCGACACGGTCTATCTGTCTGGGCTCGTCGCAGGTGACCTCGACGCCGACGTCAAAGGTCAGACGGCCCAGATCCTGGCGAGAATCGACGTACTCCTCGCAGCGGCCGGTTCGGACAAGTCGAAGCTGCTGAAGGCCAACATCTGGCTGACCGACATCGGGACCTGGGCGGACATGAACGAGGTGTGGACCGATTGGGTGGTGCCGGAGTCGACGCCTGCCCGCGCCACCGTGGAGGCGAAGCTCGCTCACCCCAAGATCAGCGTGGAGATCATGGTCGAGGCGTCTCGGTCCTGACCCCGCGCCTCAATTGGCGACCGAGGCCCACGGGACGAAGGCGGCGTACGCGGGGAAGTTGCCCCAGAAGGCGATGTTGAGGATCAAGAGCACGGAGACGTGAAATCCGACTGCGCAGACGAGCAGCCGCCGGAACCACTTCAGCGAGATCACGCTGAGGAGCATGCCCACCTCGAAGATGATCGTTCCCCAGTCGAGAAGCTCGTAGAAGAACGAGTTGGCCCGTTCGGCAACGAACTCCGCGAGCAGGGAGAAGCTCGGAAACTGCAGAGCCGGATAGGGCTCCGACCATGCGACGCTCATCACCAACTGGATGGGCATCACGACCATGAGCAGAAGAACCAGGCGCCGAGGCCACGGCGACCTCACCTACTGATCGTCTGTCTCACTCACGCAGTTCACGTCGGCAGACGGTTGACCGGTCTAAGGGACCGCCCTGTCGGTCGGCTCGCGTTCCTCGATTGTGGTGGGTCGCGCGGCGGTCAACGCGGAGGGCTGCGCTGGAAGCACCTAAGGTCCCGACATGGCCGGCCATGCTCTCGTCGTGCGGAACGGCACCATGGTCACCGCTGACCGCATTGTGGACGCCGACATCGCCATCGACGACGGTCGAATCTCTGCCGTCGGCGAGGTGGGTCCGGGAGTTCGCGAGATCGACGCGACAGGCAAGCTGGTTCTCCCCGGCGGGATCGACAGCCACACCCACATCGAGCAGCTCTCCGCGGCCGGTGTGATGAACGCCGATGACTTCCACTCCGCCACGGTGTCCGCGGCCTTCGGTGGCACGACGACGACGATGTCGTTCGCCGCCCAGCACAGGGGGATGGTGATCCCCGAGGTGCTCGAGGACTACCACCGACGGGCCGCAGC
>CAYUBX010000146.1:0-7233 GCA_964443165.1 uncultured Acidimicrobiales bacterium | reverse complement strand
GGTGTCGGAGGCCGGCGTCGACCCCGGACGGTCGGTGGCCACCTCGGCAGCGATCGCGTCCCACACGTCCGACGGAGGGGCCACGATGTTCCGGTCGTCGTCGCTGAGCTCGGCGAGGAGTTCTTCGATCTCGGCGTCCTGGCGTGCCGTGTTGTCGGTCACCGTGCACCCCCGAGATGGGCCCGGATACGGTCGAGACCCCTGCGGATATCGCTCTTCACCGTACCCAACGGCACCCCGGTCGCTTCTGCGATCTCTGAGTGCGGCATGTCGTCGAGGTACGCCATCTCGATGATCCTTCTCGATCGCTCCGCCAGCCCGGAGAGCGCATCCGCCACCACCATGCGATCAGCGATCCGTTCGACATCGGACTCGGCCGGCTCGGCGGCCCCGTCAGCTCCGAGCCGACCCACCGCCTCGATCCGGGCGTCGTGCCGACCCATCGCACGCAGGTGATCGAGAACTCGACTCTTGGCGATCGTCATCAGCCAGGCCGCCAGACTTCCGCGCTCTGGATCAAAGGTCTCGCGCCGACGCCAGGCCGAGACGAAGACCTCTTGGGTGACGTCTTTGGCGGCGTCGTGGTCGAGGCGTCGTTCTGCGAAGGAGAACACGAGCGCTCCGTGCTGCTCGTAGGCGGCTCGGAGGGCGTCGTCGTCTCCGCGCATGAACGCGGCGGCGTGGGGTCGGGGAGTGTCGCCCCGGGCCGGATCGTTTCCCTGGGGGGACCTAGGCGGGCGGGAGGAGGACGGAATCGATCACGTGGATGATCCCGTTCGAAGCCATCACATCGACAGCGACCACGTTGGCGTCATTCACCATCACCGCATCGCCATCAACCGAGATCATCACCTCGGCACCATTCACGGTCGCAACCGCAGCGCCATCGAGCGTCACCACATCAGCAGCCGGCACAGCACACGCCACCACGTGATAGGTCAGAATCGCCGTCAGGGTCTCGGTGTCGCCCAGCAGCTCCTCCGCCGTCAGACCCAACGCATCCAGAGCAGCAGCGAACGCCTCATCGGTCGGCGCGAACACCGTGAAGGGACCATCACCAGACAGGGTCTCCACGAGACCCGCAGCCTGCACCGCAGCAACCAGCGTCTCGAAGCTTCCCGCACCGACCGCAACATCAACGATCGTGCCAGGACCCTCCTCAGCCATCTCATCGTCGGCCATGGCTTCGGTCGTCTCGGCGGCCGCTGCCGCCGCGGTCGCCGCGGGTGCTGCGTCGTCGTCATCGTCACCGCACGCTGCGGCGATCAGGCCGAACGCGAGAAGCGCAGTGGCGATTCGGGGGGAATTTTTCATCGTGAGGGAGCCTCCAGGTTCCGTGTATTCGAACCCTCTACGCCGGACGCTCCCCCGATGGATGCACCATGGCCAAGATTTCTCGTGAGCGACCTTCACTAGGATCGCCGCCATGGCTGACTTCGGGACCTATGGCGACCTCCACGTGACCCTCGACGACGACCACGTCGCGACCGCGGAGATCCGGCGACCGCCCAATAACTTCTTCGACCTCGACCTGATCGACTCGCTCGTCCAGGCGTTCGGCGATCTCGACGAGGAAGCCGGGTGTCGAGCCATCGTGCTCTGCGCCGAAGGGAAGAACTTCTGCGCGGGCGCCCAATTCGGCCAAGACGGCAGGCGCGGCGGCGAGATCATTGCCACCAACCCCGACGGGTCGCCGCGACACCTCTACGACGCCGCGTTCGATCTCTACTCGAAGAAGACCCCGGTGGTCGCTGCTATCCAAGGCGCGGCGGTCGGAGGTGGGCTGGGTGTTGCCTGCTTCGCCGACTTCCGCGTCGCCGCACCCGAAGCCCGTTTCACCGCCAACTTCGCCCGGCTCGGGTTCCACCACGGATTCGGCCTCACCGTCTCGCTTCCGGGGTTGGTCGGCCAACAAAAGGCGCTCGAACTGCTGTACACCGGCGCTCGCATCAAAGGCGAGGAAGCGGTGGAGATCGGTCTCGCAGACAAGCTCGCGCCCCTCGACCAGCTGCGGGACGCGGCCCACGAGTTCGCAGCAGAGATCGCGGGATCTGCGCCCCTCGCTGTGGAGTCGATCCGCGAGACCATGCGCGGCCACCTTCCGCAGGCGATCAAGGCGGCGACCGATCGCGAGAAGGAAGAGCAGGACCGCCTGCGCACCACCGACGACTGGAAGGAAGGGGTCAACGCGATGAACGAGCGACGGTCCCCCAACTTCCAGCGCAGCTGACCCGAAGGAGCTGACCATGGGAGCACTCGACGGACGGGTCGTCATCGTCACCGGAGCCGGAAGGGGCGTCGGGCGAGAGCACGCGCTTCTCTTCGCCGCGGAGGGGGCCAAGGTCGTGGTGAACGACCTGGGCGGTGCCCAGGACGGAACGGGCGCCGACCGCGGGCCGGCTGGCGAGGTCGTGGCAGAAATCGCGGCAGCGGGCGGCGAGGCGGTGGCCAACGGCGACTCGGTGGCCGACTGGGAAGGCGCCCAACGCATCATCAACCAGGCGATCGAGACGTTCGGCGACCTGCACGGCGTGGTCAACAACGCCGGCATCCTCCGCGACCGGATGCTCGTGAATATGACCGAGGAAGAGTTCGACCTCGTCGTCAACGTGCACCAGAAGGGTGCGTTTCTGATGATGCGCCACGCCGCCGCCTACTGGCGCGAGCGCACCAAGGCCGGCGAGACCGTGGCGGCATCGATCGTCAACACGAGCTCGACCTCTGGACTCCACTCCAACCCCGGGCAGATCAACTACGGCGGCGCGAAGTCAGCGATCGCGACGATGTCGGTCATCGCCGCCCGCGAGCTTCAGCGCTACGGCGTCCGGGTCAATGCGATCGCGCCCTCGGCCCGTACTCGCATGACCCTCGCCACTCCCGGACTCGCCGATCGGATCGCCGCCCCCGAGGACGGTTCGTTCGATCAGTGGGACCCGGCCAACATCTCACCCCTCGTCGGATGGTTGCTCACCGAGGACTGCGCCGCGACGGCGCAGGTGTATTGGATCGGCGGCAACAGGGTGGCCCGCTATCTCGAGTGGACCCCGATCGACAGCGCCGAGACCGACGACATGTGGTCGATCGAATCGATCGGCTCCGCCGTATCAGGGTGGGAGACCGCTCACCGCAACACGCGGACATGGCAGGTCACCTCCGTCGACGAGGGCGAGTGAGACGATGACAGACCTGACCGAGTCAACGATGCGCGACGCGCTCGACAGCATTCTCGAGCGGCGCACCGCCGACACCCGCCTCACCACGATGGGAGCGGGCTCCGACGACCTCGACGACGGGCGCTCCTACCTCGCCGCGACGGTCGAGCAGGGGTGGCACGTCCCCACGTGGCCGTCGGCCTACGGAGGACGCGACGCATCGCCGCAGGAGAACGCCGTCATCGGACGGGTTCTACGCGAGTACGTCGTGCCCGACCTCTACCCCTTCGCCATCGGACTCGGCATGGTCGGTCCGGCGCTGCTGGCCCACGGCACCGACGCACAGCGCGACGAGTGGCTGCACGACATCGCGTCGGGGACCGAGATCTGGTGCCAGATGTTCTCCGAGCCAGACGCCGGATCCGACCTGGCCAACGTCGGCACCAGAGCCGAAGCCGACGGCGAGGAATGGATCCTCTCAGGCCAAAAGACGTGGACCAGCCGAGCGATGTGGGCTTCCTGGGGCATCTGTCTGGCGCGGACGGATCCCGAGCAACCCAAGCACAAGGGCCTCACCATGTTCGCCGTGCGCATGGACCAACCCGGCGTCGACGTTCGGCCGCTCGGCCAGATGAACGGAGACACCCACTTCAGCGAGGTCTTCGTCGAAGAGGCCCGCATTCCGGATGAATGGCGAGTCGGCGACGTCGGCGAGGGCTGGCGGGTCGCGATGACGATCCTCGCCCACGAACGAGCCGGCGGCGGAAGCCGAGGAGGCGGCGACGGCACAGCTCGATCCGCCCGACTTCCCACCTGGATCGCCGACCTCGTGCCCTTCGGGGCTGCCGACCACCCGGTGCGACGCCAGGAGATCATGGAACTCCACGCCCACGATCAGGCCGCGCGGTGGACCGGCCAACGGGCCGCAGACGAAGCCAAGGCGGGCGGCGCTCCCGGGCCAGCGGGCAGTGGCGCCAAGGTTCGGACGGTGGACAGCTACAAGGGTCACGCATACACGACCAACCGTGCTGTGGGGCCAGAGGGCATGCTCACCGACGGACACGGCTACATCGAGACGATTACTGCCCCGTCGATGTCGATTCGGGGTGGCACGGACGAGATCCAGCGCAACATCCTCGGCGAGCGGGTCCTGGGACTTCCCGGCGAACCACGCCTCGACCGCGACGTTCCCTGGAACGAGTCACGCCGTGGGGTTCTGGGAGGCTGATGATGAAGGCGCTCACCGACGAGCAGGCGGCGCAGTACCGCGACGAGGGCTACGTGTTCCCAGTGCCGGCCCTGAGCAGCGACGAGGCTGCGGTGGCGCGGGGTCGGCTCGAGGAGTACGAGGCGAGCCAGGGAGCACCGATCGGTCCGCTGGAACGCTCCAAGTCGCACCTGGTGTTCACCTGGGTCGACGACATCATGCGCAACGAGCGCCTTCTCGACGCCGTCGAGGACCTCATTGGGCCCGACATCCTCTGCTGGAACACGATCTTCTGGATCAAGGAGGCCCAGACCCCGAGCTACGTCGGGTGGCATCAGGATCTGAAGTACTGGGGGCTCGACAACGACGAACTGGTGTCGGTGTGGGTCGCGCTGTCGCCGGCGTCCGAGGCCGCCGGGTGCATGAGCGTGATTCCCGGTTCGCACCGAGAGCTGCTCGACCACGATGAGACCTACCACGAGGACAACCTCCTCACGCGCGGGCAGGAGCTAACGATCGACGTGAGCCAGCGCCGGACGGTGGCCATGCCGCTCGAGCCCGGGCAGGCGTCGTTCCACAACGTTCGGGCGGCGCACGGGTCGGGGCCCAACGCCACGAACGACCGTCGCATCGGTCTGTCTCTTCACTACATGCCAACGCACACCGGTCAGACCCTGGCGGAATGGGACACCGCGGCGCTCGTGCGGGGCGAGGACAGCTACGGCAACTTCGAGCACTGCCCCCGCCCGCGCGCTGACTTCGACCCCGACGCCGTCGAGTTCCACCGACGGGCCGCAGCCGCCCTCCGACAGATCGTCTACCAGGGCGCCGACCTGTCCGACCCCACGCTCTGACCGCCCTGGGTGAAGAACGGCCACGCCTGGTGAGGGTGGGTCAGGTGCGTTGGCGGAGGAGAACTTCCTGGGCGACCGAGGCGACGTGGGTTCCGTCGGCGGCGAAGAGGTTGCCCACCGTCATCCCGCGCGCGCTGCTGAGGCCATGGCAGTCCCACTGGTAGAGGTGCCACTCGTCGGCCTTGATCGGCCGGTGGAACCACATGGAGTGGTCGAGCGAGGCGCCCATGAACTTCTCGGCGTACTGCTCCCGCGGAACCTGCAGAGGGTGAATCGAACGGGCTGCGTTGAACTGGATCGCATCCGAGGTGAACGCCACGCCGCACAGGTGCAGCCGCGGATCGTCACCCACCGGGTCCAACAGCTTCACCCACCCCATCGACTGGCCGGCACCGGGGTACGAATTGAGCGGGCGCCGCTCCATGATCCATGGCCAGTTGTCGAGCTCCATCGGCCGCACGTCCTCGGGTTCGGGCGCGAGCGGCATCCGAGCGGTCTGCACCTCGGCGTCTTCCTCGAGAACCTGAAACGAACACGACAGGTTGAGGATCGCTCCCCCGCTCTGTCGGGCGACGACCGCCCGGGTGCAGAACGACCGGCCGTTGCGCAGCCGGTCGACCTCGTACCGAACCGGCTCGCTGAACGTCCCGCCCCGAATGAAATAGGCGTGCACCGAGTGGAGCAGGTACTCGTCGCCCACCGTCTGCATCGCGGCCCACAGGCCCTGGGCGATCACCTGGCCCCCGTAGATGAGACCCCAGCGATACCGCGGCGACAGCCCCACGTAGGTGTCGGGACCGTGCTGTTCGAGGTGCATCACCTCAGCGAAGGTCGTAGGGTGCTCGGCCATCTGCCGAGGCTACGTCACCGCCGACCCGCGGCTTAATGTGACACTCCATGGCGACGGGTGCCATGCACCTGCGAAGGGGGGAACATGCTCGGGCACGTCCGCGTGGTTGACCTCTGCGACGGCATCAGCCAGTTCGCCGGTCAGCTCCTCGCCTCACTCGGCGCGGAGGTGATTGGGGTCGAGCCGCCCGACGGCGTCTCCACCCGCCAGCTCGGCCCGTTCGCCGACGACCGGTCGGATCCGAACTCAAGTCTCACCCACTGGGCATACAACCGAGGGAAGCGGAGCATCACCGCAGATCTCGGCATCGAAGAGGGCCGGACCCACCTCCTGGACCTGATCGCCAGCGCCGACGTTCTCTTCGAAGACGCGGCGCCCGGCGCCCTCGACGCGCTCGGTCTCGGCCGTGACGTGCTCAGCGCTCACAACCCCGCACTCGTCCACGCGTCGATCACTCCGTACGGTTCGACGGGACCTCGTGCCCGCTGGAAGGGATCCGACCTCACCGCAGTGGCCGGCAGCGGGTTTCTGCATGCGAGCGGAGATGCCGACCGCCCTCCAGTGCGCGTCGGGCTGCCGATGTCGTTCCTCCACGCAGCCGGTGATGCTGCGGGCGCTGCGCTGATCGCACTGCGGGAACGGCAGCGAAGCGGCCTCGGTCAACTCATCGACGTCTCGGCACAGGAGTCGGTGACGATCGGCTTCATCAACGACACGGCGCACCTGTCGAACGCGGTCCGGGTCGACCGGTTGAGCGGCGGGGTGGTGGTCGGCGGCATGGAGTTCCCGCTCATGTTTCCGTGCAAGGACGGCCACACGATGTGCGTACTGCTCTTCGGCGAGGCGCTGGGCCGGTTCGCTCGGCGCTTCGTGGAATGGGAGCTCGAGGAGGGGTTCGGCGACGATGAGCTCGATTCCCTCGACTGGATCAACCTGGTGCGTGATCTGCTGTCTGGCGACGTCGACCCGAGCGTCCTCGGCCACGCGAACCAGATTCATCGGGAGTTCCTCGCCACGAAGACGAAGGCCGAACTGTGGGACGCAGCGTTCGAGCGGAACCTTCTCCTGACCCCCTCGGCCACGATCGCCGATCTCGTGGCGAACGAGCACATCAGCGCCCGGGGTTTCTGGCACGACATGGACGTTCGGGGATCTGAGCAGGTGCGGTTC
>CAYUBX010000145.1:0-7241 GCA_964443165.1 uncultured Acidimicrobiales bacterium | reverse complement strand
GCAGAACTTCTTGCATCGAGCCGTAGCCGAAGGCCTCCTGCGACAGGTCGGTCTCGGTGATCTTGGAGAGAACGTCGACGGCCTTGGGGCCCCACACGCCGAACGTGCACAGCGCTGGCGTCTTGTTCTCGAAGATCACCAGGCCGGTGTCGCCGGGCATGTTGTGGCGGAACCAGTACTCGTCACGGCCGCCGTCGAAGGCACCGGTGACGATCCGGAACCGATCTTCGGCCATCCGCATGATCGTGAGGTCCGAGCGGAAGCCGCCGTCTGCGGTGAGGACCGGGGTGTAGATCGAACGTCCGACGGCGAGGTCGCACTTGTTGACGACCATGTGCTCGATGTAATCGACGACGCCCGGGCCGCTGACCTCGAACACCTGGAACGGCGAGATGTCGACGAGGCCGACCGCGGCACGCATGTGGAGGTGCTCCGCGTCGGTGATGGGAGTCCACCAGCGAGCATCCCACTCGTGCGTGCGGCTCGGCGTCACGCCGTACCGTTCGACGAGGTCGGCGTTGCTCTCGTACCAGTGCGGCCGTTCCCAGCCGCCGGCCTCGAAGTAGAAGGCGCCCAGAGCGTCGGTTCGGGCCTTCACCGGGCCGACCGTCACGTTGCGGCGGCTCGCCCACTGCTCGCGCGGGTGCACGATGCCGTAGGTCTTGTTGAAGTGCTCGTCGCAGCGGGCCTCGATGTGATGGACGTTGCGGTCCTCGGGGTAGAAGCGAGTGACGTCGGCACCATGTGGGTCGGTGAGGTGCGGGTAGCCGTGGGTCATCCACTCGGCCATGAGCTTGCCGACGCCCGGACCCTCCTTGATCCACACGGCTGCGGCTGACCAGAGGTTCTCGACCTCGACGGTCGGGCCGAGCACCGGGTTCGCGTCCGGCGTGAGGCTCAGCAGGCCGTTGATGGCGTACTTGATCTCGCCGTCGCCGAGGAACTCCATCAGCTCGATGGCCTCTTCCATCTGCTGGTCGAAGTCGTCTGGCGTGAACGGCATCTCGGTGGGACTGAGGGCCGCTTCTTCGTTGGAGGGGATCTCCTCGACGCGATGCAGGATCGGACGGTGAGCGTACGAGCCCACCTCCATCGAGCCGGCGGTCTGGCGCTCGTAGCAGAAGGTGTCCATGTCGCGGACGATCGGGTACGCCAGCTCCTGGTTGGTCTCGACGAGCACGTCGAAGGGACCGACGTCGGCCATCTGGTGGACCGCAGGGGTGAGCGGGATGGTGGCGCCGGCCATGGCGGCGAGCTTGGGGCTCCACACGCCGCAGGCGATCGCGATGTGCTCGCACTCGATGCGGCCCTTGTCGGTGACGACGGCGACGATCTTGGGCTTGTTCTTGCCCGGGGCGGTCTCGATGTCGAGCACCTCGGTGTTGGCGAACACCTGCAGGTTGCCGGCGTCCTGGGCCCGCTTGCGCAGCTGAGTGCCGGTCTCGAGGCTGTCGACCGCGCTGACCGAGGGGGTGTAGAAGCCGCCGAGAATCACGTCCTCGGAGATGAAGGGCACCATCTCCTTCACCTCGGTGGGTGTCATGAGCGAGGCCTCGATGCCCCAGCACTTCGCCGAGGTCTTCCGGCGCTTGAACTCCTCCATCCGCTCCTCTGAGCGTGCGACTTCGATGCCGCCACAGGTGTTCTGCATGCCCAGCTCTTCGTACTGGCGCTGGCTCTCGGTGGTGAGGTCGACGATCTCTTTGGAGTGGTCGACCGGGAAGATGAAGTTCGATGCGTGGCCGGTGGAGCCACCAGGGTTGGGCAGCGGGCCTTTGTCGAGAAGAACGATGTCGGTCCAGCCCATGTCGGAGAGGTGGCCGACGAGGCAGTTGCCCACGATGCCTGCGCCGATGACGACGCACTTGGCGGACGACGGGAAATCACTCATGGCGAAGGTGGTCCTTCAGAAGTCGTTTGCGAGATCGACTCATGATATATCACTCATGTATCATGTGTGGTAATTCCTCATGAGCGACCTTCCCTCCGCCGAACCGTCGAAGCGCGACGTTGCCTACAAGGCGCTTCGGGAGATGATCGTCCACCTCGACTTCGCGCCCGGAGAGGTGCTTCGCGAGGACGCTCTGCGTGAGCGTCTCGGCATCGGTCGGACTCCCATCCGTGAGGCGCTACAACGTCTCGAGCGCGAGCACTTCGTCACCGTCATCCCCCGGCGTGGCATGTTCGTCGCCGGGATCGACGTCTCGGAGCTGTCGATGCTCTTCGAGACCCGTGCCGTGATGGAGCCGTACGCAGCCCGCCTGGCCGCGTTGCGTGGCTCACCCGCCGACTGGGATCGTATGCATGCCGCGCTGTCCGTCGCGGCAGGGTCGGCCCAGGAACATTTGGCCACGGACCGCGCCTGCCACGAGATCATGTGGGCCGCCGCTGGCAACCGCTTCCTCGTCGACACGCTCGACATGCTGTACGCGCAGTCCGACCGGCTCTGGCATCTCTACTCGGGCGACGTCAGCGACATCGCCGAAGCCGTCGACGAGCACCGCGCCATCCTGGACGCGCTGCGGTCCGGCGACGGAGAGCGCGCAGCGGATCTCGTCGAAGCGCACGTGCAGTCCTTCGACGCCCAGATCCGCGCCGCGGTCGCCAGCCGGCTCGAAGCCCCCCTCGCCGGCGGCGGCTGAACCCGTTCTGCCGGCTTCCACTGCGACTCCGGTGGCACCACGATCTGGCGGAACGGCAGAGCGCCGCGAGCGATCCGTTTCCTAGGGTGCAGCCATGGCTGTGTCACGACTGCTCATCGCCAACCGCGGCGAGATCGCGATCCGCATCGCCCGCGCGGCGTCCGACCTCGGGATCACTTCGATCGCGATCTACTCCGAGGACGACGCGGCGAGCCTGCACGCCTCGACGGCTGACGAGGCGGTCGCGCTCGAGGGTAGGGGTGCCCCCGCCTACCTCGATGCGGCCGGTGTGGTCGCCGCAGCGGTTGCTGCGGGGGCCGACGCCGTTCACCCCGGTTATGGGTTCCTGGCGGAGAACGCCAACTTCGCGGAAGCGGCCATCGCTGCAGGCCTGACGTGGGTGGGGCCATCCCCCGTCCTGCTGCGGCTGTTCGGCGACAAAGCGGCGGCTCGCGACGCGGCCCAGAGCACTGGGGTGCCCGTCATGCGAGGGGTCGATCACGCGGTCACCGTCGACGAGGCGGAGGCGTTTCGTCGGAGCCTGGGTGACGGCGCATCGGTGATGCTCAAGGCGGTCGCCGGAGGCGGCGGTCGCGGGAGTCGGATCGTGGAACCAGGCGATGACCTCGAGGAGATCTTCCAACGCTGCGCCTCGGAGGCGACGGCGTCGTTCGGAAACGGGGACCTCTACGTCGAAGAACTGATGACCGCCGCTCGCCACATCGAGGTCCAGGTGATCGGCGACGGATCCGCAGTGACCCACCTGGGCGAGCGCGAGTGCAGCGTGCAGCGCAGGTTCCAGAAGATCCTCGAGCTCGCCCCGGCACCGAGCCTGCCCGACGAGATCCGCCGAGAGCTGTACTCGCACGCGGTGACCCTCGCCGAGCAGGTGGGCTACTCGAGCCTGGGCACCTTCGAGTTCCTCGTCGACGCAGAGAGCCACCGGATCGCGTTCATCGAAGCGAATGCCCGCATCCAGGTGGAGCACACCGTCACCGAAGAGATCACGGGCGTCGATCTGGTCCACACGCAGCTGCGTCTCGCGGGCGGCGCTTCACTCGACGACCTCGGGTTGAGCGATCCGGCGCAGCATGCGCCGCGCGGTACGGCGATTCAGGCGCGGATCAATATGGAGACCATGGCCCCCGACGGGTCTGTGATGCCGGCGAGCGGGACGCTCGAGATCTACGACCCTCCTGGCGGTCCGGGGATTCGCGTCGATGGGTTCGGCTACAGCGGCTATCGCACCAGCACGAGCTACGACTCCCTGCTCGCAAAGGTGATCGCTCACGCCCCGGATGCCGATCCTTTGGTCTCGGCCCAGAGGCTGACCGGAGCGCTCCGGGAGTTCCGGATCGACGGGGTCAGCGTCAACCGCGACTTTCTCGGGTCTCTCCTCGCCCGGCCCGAGCTCCTCGACGGCACCCTGACGACGACGTTCGTGGACGAGAACGTCGCCGATCTCGTCGACGTCGCAGCGGAGCTCGCTTCGGCCCGCTCCCCGGCCAACGAGAGCGCGGCGTCGGGACTCGCCGGAGCGCAGGTGGACACGAACGACCCGCTGGCGCTCTTCACCCACGACCAGACGGCCAAGGCCGCCGAGAGCGTCGGGACTGCGGCCGAGGTGGACCTGGTGGACCCCGACGGATCCGTCGGACTCCCTGCACCCATCCAGGGAACCATCGTGTCGGTGGCTGTGGAGGCGGGAGACGCGGTGGCCGAGGGCAGCCAGCTCGTGGTGATGGAGGCGATGAAGATGGAGCACATCGTCGTCGCCGATCGCACAGGGATCGTGCAGCGGGTCGCTGTCAACGTGGGCGACGTGATCCTCGAAGGCTTCCCGATGGTGTTCGTGCTCGATGCGGACGTCGAGGTCGACGACGTCGCTGGCGCGGAGGAGCTCGATCTCGACCACATCCGCGGTGACCTGGCCGAGCTCTATGACCGCCGTTCCTACACCCGCGACGAGAACCGTCCCGACGCGGTGGCCCGCCGTCGCACGACCGGCCAGAAGACGGCTCAGGAGAACATCGAGTCCATCGTCGATCCCGGTTCTTTCAAGGAATACGGCCCGCTCGTTGTCGCTGCGCAGAAGGCTCGCCGAACAGACGAATGGCTCCGCGAGCGCTCCCCCGCCGATGGCCTCATCGGCGGACTCGCCACCGTCAACGGCGACCTCTTCGACCAAGAGCAGGCGCGCTGCATGGCGATCTCGTACGACTACACCGTTTTCGCCGGAACGCAGGGCGTCCGCAACCACTACAAGCAGGACCGCCTCTTCGACATCGCTCACCGCTACAAGCTGCCGATCCTGTTCTTCACCGAGGGCGGAGGCGGCCGTCCCGGCGACACCGAGGGGTTGCACAACATCGGGATGGACGTCTACACGTTCACGCAGTTCTCGAAGCTGAGCGGCCGCGTGCCACTCGTCGGTCTCAACTCGGGCCGTTGCTTCGCAGGCAACACTGCGATGCTCGCCTGCTGTGATGTGATCATCGCCACCGAGAACTCGACGATCGCCATGGGCGGTCCGGCGATGATCGAAGGCGGCGGACTCGGCGTGTACCGACCCGAGGAGGTCGGACCGATGTCGTTCCAGGTGCCCAACGGTGTGGTCGACATCCTCGTGAAGGACGACGACGAGCTGTGCGAGGTGGGCAAGAAGTACCTGTCCTACTTCCAGGGCCCGCTCGAGGACTGGGAGTCCCACGACCAGCGCAAGATGCGGCACATCGTTCCGGAGAACCGGGTGCGGATGTACGACGTCCGCGAGGTCATCGAGACCCTGGCCGACGTCGACTCGGTGCTCGAGATCCGCGAGCACTACGGCGTCGGGATCGTCGCGGCCCTGATCCGCATCGAGGGCCGGCCGATGGGTCTCATCGCCAACAACCCGCACCACCTAGCGGGTGCGATCGACAGCGACGGTGCGGACAAGGCGGCCCGCTTCCTTCAGCTCTGCGATGCCTTCGGACTTCCGGTGATCAGCGTCATGGACTGCCCCGGGATCATGGTCGGCCCAGATGCCGAGCGCGAGGCGCTGGTGCGTCACTGCGCGCGCCTCTTCGTCACGGGAGCCAACCTGTCCGTGCCGATGTTCGGGCTGGTGATCCGCAAGGCCTACGGGCTCGGAGTCCAGGCGATGTGCGGCGGGAGCTCGATGGTTCCCCTGTTCACCACCGCGTGGCCGACGGCGGAGTTCGCGGGCATGAACATCGAGGGCGCGGTGAAGCTCGGGTTCCGCAACGAACTCGAGGCGCTCGAGACACCCGAGGATCGCAAGGCCCTCTTCGACAAGCGGGTGGAACGGGCCTATGAGCACGCCCGGGCGGTGAACGGGGCGAGCTCGTTCGGCATCGACGACGTGATCGATCCCGCCGAGAGCCGCGACTGGGTCATCGCAGGGCTGCGCAGCCTTCCACCCGAGCTCCCCACCGACGAGAAACGCCGCCCCTACATCGACACCTGGTAGCCGACTCCCCCTTCTGTCAGCTCCCGGAGAGACCAGGGTCGCACCACGAGCCCGCAGAACGGTAGTGACCTAGCATCACGCCCGGTCGAGAACGCCGAGGGGTACGTGTGAGCTGGGAAGACGAGGTCGCGGAACTGGAGCGGCGGCTCGGGATGATCCACGAGATGGGCGGTACGGACAGCGTCGCCTTCCATCACGGCAGGGGGAAGCTGACCGTTCGGGAGCGGATCGATCGGATCCAGGATCCCGGGACGTTCCGTGAGATCGGTGCACTCGCCGGAACGCCCAGCTGGAACCCCGACGGCACCCTCTCCGAGCTCATGCCCGCCAACTACGTGATCGGCACCGCCGAGATCGGGGGCCGGCGAACGGTGGTGTGCGGAGGCGACTTCACGATTCGCGGTGGGTCCGCCGACGGCAACATTGGGAAGAAGTACATCGTCGCCGAGCAGACGGCACGCGACCACCGCATCCCGCTGGTGCGCCTTCTCGACGCCACGGGCGGCAGCGTCAAGACATTCGAGCAGCTCGGCCATACCTATCTGCCGGACAACGAATCCCCGGACCTGTCCACCGAGTTGTTGTCCCAGGTCCCCGTGGTGTCGTTGGTCCTCGGCTCCGTGGCGGGACTGCCGGCGATCCAGGCGGCGATGTGCCACTTCAACGTGATGGTCAAAGACACGAGCCAGGTCTTCGTCGCCGGCCCCGCTGTGGTGAAGGAGGGCGTGGGCGTCGACATCTCGAAGGAGGACCTCGGCGACGAGCGGGTCCAGATCCCCAACGGGGTGATCGACAACCTCGCCGAGACCGAAGACGAGGCGTTCGAGATGACTCGCCGCTTCCTGAGTTACCTCCCGCCCAACGTCTGGCAGCTGCCACAGCGCATCGCGACGGAGGACCCGCCACAGCGTCGGGACGAATCACTGCTCACTGCGATCCCCCGCATCAAGCGGCGGGTGTACGACCCCTACAAGATCCTCGACTCGGTCCTCGATCGCGACTCCTTCTTCGAGATCGCGCCGCTGTCGGGACGCGCCCACATCACCGGCCTCGCGCGGGTCGACGGCTATTCGGTCGGGGTGATGATCAACAACCCGCTCTACTACGGCGGCGCGATGGGCCCGATC
>CAYUBX010000144.1:0-7259 GCA_964443165.1 uncultured Acidimicrobiales bacterium | reverse complement strand
CGCACCGCCGCCGGGACCGAAGCTGCCCCGCCGGGCCTCTCGCCCCGTCGTGGCCATCACCTCATCGTCGCCGGCGCTGCCGGATTCGTCGCCGGCGCGGCCGGATTGGTCGCCGGCGCGGCCGGATTGGTCGCCGGCGCGGCCGGATTCGTCGCGGGCGCTCATGCGCCGGCCCCCGCCCGCTGCTGCGACTCGACGATCTCGCGATAGGTGCGGCACTCGACGAGGAGCTCGTCGTGCGTCCCGCGACCCACGAGCTCACCGTCTTCGAGCACCAGGATCTGGTTGGCGTCGGCGATCGCGGAGACCCGCTGCGCCACGATCAGCACCGCTGCCTCCGCCGTCGTCTCCGCCAAGGCTGTCCGGAGTCGCGCGCCCGTGGCGAAGTCGAGCGCCGAGAACGTGTCGTCGAACACGTAGATCTCGCGGTCGGCCACGAGGGCACGCGCGATGGCGAGCCGCTGTCGCTGCCCGCCGGAGAAGTTTGTTCCGCCCTGGACCACCTCGCTCTCCAATCCATCGGGCAGCTGGAGAACGAAGTCGGCCGCCTGCGCCACTTCGAGCGCGCGCCAGAGCTCATCGTCGGTGGCGTCCTCGCGGCCGAACCGGAGGTTGGAGGCCACCGTTCCGGAGAAGAGATACGCCTTCTGCGGGACGTAGCCGACCGCTCCCCACAGCCGCTCGGGAGCGAGGTCTCGCACGTCGACGCCGTTGACGAGTACTCGACCGCGGGTCGTGTCGAAGAGCCGCATGACCAGCTCGACCAGCGTCGTCTTGCCCGATCCCGTGCTACCGATCACGGCCGTCGTCTGCCCCGGCCCGACGTCGAAGGAGATGTCGGAGAGAACCGGGTGCTCTGCCCCCGAGTAGCGGAACGTCACGTCGCGAAACTCGACGGTTCCTCGCTGGGCGACGTCGTGGACTGGGATCTCGGGCGGCCGCACCGAGGTCTCGACGTCGAGAACCTCCTGGATGCGCTCGGCGGCCACCGCTGCGCGCGGAAGCATCGAGACCATGAACGTGGTCATCACCACGGCCACCAGGATCTGGATCAGGTAGCTCTGGTACGCCACGAGTGAGCCCACTTCGAGGTCGCCGCCGGCCACTCGATCACCGCCGATCCAGAGCACGGTGAGGCTCGAGATGTTGACCACGAGTCCGACGGTGGGAAAGGTCGCAGACATCAGCCGACCGGCGCGCAAGGCCGTCGAGGTGAGCTCAGCGTTGGCCTCGGCGAACCGGCGTCGCTCGACCGGCTCCCGGACGAACGCACGGATCACCCGGATGCCTGTCAGTTGATCGCGGACGACCGCGTTGACTCGGTCGATCCGATCCTGCATCTGCTGGAAGGACGGGACCATCTGGCTGACGATCGCCCCCAGGACGAGAACGGCGACCGGCACGGTGAGGAGGACGACGATCGACAGCCCCGCGTCCTCCCGGACGGCGAGCAGGACGCCGATGATCATCGTGAGGGGTGCGGCGATCATCATCGTGGCGCCGATGACGACGAGCATCTGCACCTGCTGGACGTCGTTGGTGACCCTGGTGATCAGGCTCGGCGCCCCGAACTGCCCGACCTCGCGCGCCGAGTACCCGGTGACCTGGTGGAACAGATCCCTGCGGACCCCGTACCCGAACCCCAGGGCGGCGCTCGCTCCGAACCACACTGCTGCCGCCGCGAACGCGACCTGAACGGCGCTGATCGCCAGCATCACGAGGCCGATACGCCAGATGTAGCCATCGTTGCCGCGCAGCACTCCGCGATCGATGAGATCCGCGCTGAGCGTGGGCAGCAACAGCGTGGCGGCGGTCTGGATGCCCTGGAAGAGCACCACGAGCGCGAGCAACCGACGGTAGGGATGCAGGTGCGTCCTCAGGAGCCGGCGCAGGCTCATCGGCGTCGCGAGGAGGGGATCAGAGCCATCTTTCGAACGGTACCAACGCGTCTCCTACGCTCAACCCCAGGAGGTCAGCTGTGGGGATGTACGAGACGTTGCGCTCGGTCGTTCGTTTCCGAGAGTTCGAACGCGATCCCGTGAAGCGCAGGCTTTCACGGGTCGCCGATGTCGGGGATCTCCGCCGGCTGGCCAGGCGCCGGCTTCCGGCGGGGGTGTTCGACTACATCGACGGCGCGGCCGAGGACGAGGTCGCAGCGACCAACAACATCCGGGCATTCGACCGCTACGAGTTCAAGCCGCGAGTCCTCCGCGATGTCGCGGAGATCGACACCTCGACCGACTTCCTCGGTCAGACGATCCCGTTCCCATTGATCCTCGCACCCACTGGCTTCGATCGGATCGCCCACAGCCAAGGCGAGCTCGCAGTGGCGCGAGCGGCGTCGCGGGCGAACCTGCCGTACAGCCTCTCCACGATGGGCACGAGGTCGATCGAGGAGATCGCGGGCGTCAACGGTGGGCGGAAATGGTTCCAGGTGTACGTGTGGCGCGATCGAGGCATGGTGAAAGAGATGCTCGATCGAGCAGCGGTCGCCGGGTACGAGGGGATCATGATCACCGTCGACACGGCGGTGCTCGGTCGACGCGAACGCGACGTGCGCCGCGGTTTCAGTCTTCCCCCCAAGATCGGGCTCGACACGATCGTCGATGGCGCCTTTCACCCCGGGTGGACGTGGGACTTCATCCGGGCCGAGCCGATCACGTTCTCCAACGTGGCGACCGGCGCCGAAATGGGCGATGGCTCGACGGCCGTGTCACTGTCGGAATACATCAACAGCCAGTTCGATCCGAGCCTGTCGTGGGACGACATCACCTGGTTCCAGGAGAACTGGCCGGGAAAGGTGATGATCAAAGGCGTGCAGACCGTCGATGACGCGGTGATCGCAGCCGACATGGGTTTGGACGGAGTCATCCTGTCCAACCACGGCGGTCGCCAGCTCGACGGCGCTCCCGCACCGATCGACCTGGTCGCGCCCGTCGCCGACGCGGTGAAAGGTCGAACTGCGGTGATCTGCGACGGCGGCATTCGTCGAGGCAGCGACATCGTGAAGGCGGTGTGTCTGGGTGCCGACGCGTGCATGGCCGGTCGCGCCTACTTCTACGCGCTCGGTGCCGCGGGAGAGCAGGGCGTCGACTGGGTGCTCGACTTTCTCGAGCAGGGTGTGCGGCGGACGATGGTCCTCTCCGGCGTCGGATCGGTGGCCGAGCTCGACCGCGACCTGGTGACCCTGCCGGCCTGATGGTCGCCCTGTCGTTCGAACGGTCCGGCCCCAGCGGTGGCCCCCACATCCTCCTTCTTCACGGCCTGTCGTCGAGCCGGGAGAGCTGGAGCCACGTGAGCCACGAGCTCGCGTCGGAGGGATGGAGCGTGGTGCGAGCCGATCTGCGCGGTCACGGCGACTCCCCGCGAGCGTCGAACTACAACGTCGAGGGGTACGTCACCGACGTTGCAGGGCTGATTCTCGCCGAGCTCGGCGGGAGCGCTCTGGTGATCGGCCAGTCGCTCGGCGGGCTCACCGCCCATCGGTTGGCGCAGCGCCACCCCGATCTCGTGCGCGGTGTTCTGTTGGGCGACCCGCCTCTCTTCGAAGGCGATGACGGGCTGCGCGCGGCGAGTCCGGCGGCTGCCTTCTTTCCCACCTTGGTGGCCCGGATCCGCGCGTGGCAGGCCGACGATGCGACCGAAGAGGAGGTCGCGGCGGCCATGGGAGCCCAGCCGTCACCTCTGGGTGGAACGACGGGCGAACGGCTGGGCGTGGGACTTCTTGCCGCTCGAGCTCGAGCGGTGCTCGCCTTCGATCCTGGCGCCATGGAGGCTGCGATCAACGGCGAGATGTGGCGTGGGTACGACCCGCTCGCACCCGTCGGCTGTCCGATGACCATCATCGCAGCCGATCCCGACGTCGGCGCGGTGCTGCGTCCCGAGCAGGGGATGCAGCTGCTCGACGTCAACCCGCGCGCGGTGGTCCGAACCGTCGCGGGACAGGCCCACTCCATGCACGATGACCGTGACGGTCATCGCCTCTTCATGGCGGTCGTGGGCGAGTTCCTCCAGCCGTTCGAACCGTGAGCCGGGAGCTCTACAGGTCGGGGCGCTGGCTCGGCTCGGCGCCGGGACGAGCCTTCCCGGGAGCTGCGGTGCGAGCGAGGATGCCGAGGGTCCCCATCTGGGTGCGATCGTCGATGATGGGAAAGATGCCCAGGTCCACGTAGTTCTCGTGGATGTCGGACCAGTCGTAGTAGCTGGTGACGTTGGTGCCGCCGCCGATCTCCTCGAGCTCGTAGCCGTAGACGTGACCGATAGGTGGCTGGATCGTCCCGTCGATCGTCCACTCGATGGCTCGGTCCTGCTCGAAGCGGGTGATCACGACCGTGACCTTGTACTCGCCGAGGGGAAAGTCGCGAAGTGCGTCGCGGTCCATGTGCATGACGAAGCGGTCGCCGACGCTCGTCACCGGTTCGGCGTCGGACCACATCAGCATTCCCGACGCGTCGATGTCGACGTGACCCTGCGGTGAACGAAGGATCTCGAAGATCTCCGCCGGGGTCGCTGCGATGGCCCTCCGGAGTTCGATGCGCGTGTCGCTCATGCGGCGAGGCTACCGGCCGTTTCGGCAGGTCAGCCCAGGGCGGCCTCGGCGAAGGCTCGTACCTCGCGGATGGGGTCAGGCCCCGCCGGGTTGTAGATGACCTCTGTCGTCCCGGACTCCGCGACCTCGGCGAGCTTGTCCCGGACATACGCAGCGTCACCCACCCATCCGCGGGTCCATTCGAGGTCGGTGCCCGCTGCATCGACCAGGATCCGGTCGCGGTTGGTGAGGTGGGTGGCGTGACCTTCATGGACAGCGAGGTGGGTCGCGTGCTCGTCACGGTCGATCGCCAACTGATCGAGGTAAGCCTCACCACCGGGCGCCGAGCGAAGCCGTTCGGGCGACGCCTCCCACGACGAGTGGTGCGACATCACCCACCACGGGCCGGCGGCGTCGACGACGCGCGGGTCGTGGAGATCCTCGCCCTCGTCGAGCACGGTGCCATGAATCATCTGGACGAACGTGGCCCACGTGCCGTCGGAGGGGCCGAGCATCATCAGCCCGTCGGCGATGTTTCGAGTGATCGCCTGTCCCTTGGGTCCCAGCGCGGAGATGATGATGGGAATCTCGACGGGCCGATCGATCGCCATGTCGGGGTGGTGGATCATCTGGCACGGACGTCCGTCGATCTCGACGACCTCGCCGGCGAGCAGGGCCTTCAGCTGTTGGACGTAGCGAGACGTGTACGCCCACGTGAGGGCGCCTTGCCCCAACACCCGTCGCGCCGTGAACCCCGTGCCGAAGCCCAGCGTCAGTCGCCCGGGCGACATGCGCTCGATCGTGAGGACCGCCGACGCGGTGGTCATCACGTGCCGGAGGTTGGGGACGAGGACCGCGGTGCCGAGCTGGATGCGCTCGGTACGGGTAGCGACGAGGCCCATCGTGATCCAGATGTCCTCCCAGATCGCAGCGGAGTCGTAGAGCCACAGCCGCTCGTAGCCGCATTCCTCTGCAGCGTCGGCGGCCTCGAGGGCGTGCGGGCCAGGCGGGAAGCCCAGCGAGATGGTGGGGAGTGCCATCTGCGGAGTCTGCCACCTGGCCTTCGGGGCTAGCGTCGCTGGCTGGAGGGGCGATGAAACTCTTCTCGCACAAGAAGCGGCCGGTTCACCTCGGTCCCTACCCGCTCGAACGGCTCCCACGTCTCGATGCTGACGCGGTTCCGCCCGGGCTCGGCTCTGGTACGGCCACGCTTCCCGTCGAGGCTCGATCCGCCGGACCGCGCGGAGCGGTGCCCGCGTACGACATCTACCTACGGATGTTCGACGAGCAGCGCTCGGGTGAGGTGGCGCCCGACGCGCCCATCCCCGACGACCCCACCGAGCTCGCGAACAATCTCAAGGCCGGCTTGTACTTCCTCGACGCCGACATGGTGGCCTGCGGACTGGTGCCCGAGGACGCGTGGACCGGCGAGGCTCTCGGCCACCGGTGGGCAGTGGTCACCTTGGTCGCCTTCTCGCGTGATCACGGTGCCGATCAACCCGGCGCAGATTGGGTCGATGGCAGCCGTCAGGTGAACGCGGATCTCCGGGCAGCCGAGCTCGCCGTCATCACCGCCGCCTACATGCGCAACCTCGGTCTCGAAGCAACAGCGCATACCTCGACGGCGAGCGACGTCGACATCCGACGGGTTGCGCTTCAAGCCGGACTCGTGGAGGTCGCGGGTGGCGAGCTGCGGGCGCCGTACCTCCGCTCGGGGTTCGGCCTCTCCGTGGTCACGACGGATGCGTCGATCGCTCCAGACGGCCCACTGGCCCGTCGGAACGCGCTCGAACGGGCCCGTTCGACGTCCGGACTCGGTTGGTTTCTGGGTCGCGGCGGGACTCGAGCCCGGGTCGGCCGGCTCAACGGTGACCACCGGCCGCTCCACATGGGCCGCTACCCGATGGAGAAGATCAAGCGGGTCGATGAGCCGACGACGCTGATCATCCCCGACGAGGTCCCGCGAGTTCCTGTTCGGGCGGGCGGCTTTCCGCGCGCGGCTCACGGTGACATGGGACCCAAGTTCCAGAAGGACGTCCGCGTCTTTGCCTTCAAGACCCCTCAGGCCCAGGCGTACATCCAACAGATCGGGGCGATGGTTCCGCACCAGGACGGCGAGATAGCCGCAGAGGTCGCGCCGTTCACCGACGATCCCGACCGCAACGCCGAGGCGCTCAAGGCGCTCGCGTATCACCTCGGTGGAGACATGGTCGGCGTGTGCGAGATCCCCGAATACGCGTGGTACTCGCACCGCGGCGACGGCACGGAGATCGAGCCATACCACCGCTATGCGGTCGTGATCCTTCTCGACCAGGGCTACGAAACGATGGAAGGGGCGAGTGGCGACGACTGGGTGAGCGGCGCGCAGTCGATGCGTGCATACATGCGCGGGGCGGAGATCGCCGGGATCATGGCCGAGCACGTTCGTGCGCTCGGTCACGGTGCTCGTAGCCAGACCAACCGAGACAGCGACGTCCTTCACATTCCGCTGGTGCTGCACGCGGGGCTCGGAGAGCTCAGTCGCATTGGCGAACTGGTCCTCAACCCCTTCGTCGGTCCGCGCTTCAAGTCGGTCGTGATGACCACCGACATACCGCTCACACCCGACCGGAACGTCGACTTCGGGCTGCAGGACTTCTGTTCCAAGTGCACCAAGTGCGCACGCGAGTGCCCGTGTTCGGCGATCCCGTTCGGCGACAAGATCATGTTCAACGGCGCCGAGATGTGGAAG
>CAYUBX010000143.1:2349-7267 GCA_964443165.1 uncultured Acidimicrobiales bacterium | reverse complement strand
CCCCACGGCCTTGTGTTGCTTGCGATCGAGCCCCTGATCTCTCAACACGACGACGCGGTGCTCGTCGAACCACGTCCGGACCTGGGCGCTCAGCTCGTCGTCGAGCTGCCCGAGATCAACGCCGCTGATCTCCACGCCGAGGTGTGGGGTGAGAGGTCGAATCTCCATCCGCAGCAGTCTCGCAGGAGCGGCAACCCCCGTTCGGATCCTGGAGTCGGTTCGCTAACGTGGCAGACGGAGGGGTGGCAGAGCGGACGATTGCGACGGTCTTGAAAACCGTTGAGGCGCAAGCCTCCGGGGGTTCGAATCCCCCTCCCTCCGCCACACAACCCCGTCAGTTGGGCGGTCGCCCTGTCGGCAGGGTGAGCCGGTCGACGAAACACCACGCCCACGCGTCACCCGGCTCGAGCGATGCCATGAGCGCATGCCCGGTCTCATCGTGATGTGACCGAGCATGGCGTCGAGGTGAGCTGTCGCAACAGCCGACGTGGCCACACACCAGACACACTCGGAGATGCACCCATCGAGTTCCGTCGGCCATGCACTCCTCGCACCCCTTCGACATCGGGGTGACCGCCCTGGCTTCGTGCACGTGCTCGCACCCATCGGCCGGCAGAGCCGGGTGAACGATCATGTCGGTCGACACGACGCCCGCGACCTCGCTGTCGGGCAGAGTGCCGGTGGCAGCCTCCACCACGATCTCGACGAGGCGTTCGGGAAGCGCCAGCTGCCCGAGTGCATGGCTGACGAGCGCGTCGACGGACGCCGAGTCGTCGGCCACGACGTGCGCGAACCGGCCGGTGGCGAGCAGCTCCGCGGCTTCGGCGTTGTCCTCGGTCCTGGCGAACACGGCTGCCTGCGGATTGGCGGCCGCCACGATCGCACCGACCTGGTGGACTCGTTCGGCACCGTCGTCCGCGACCACCACGATCGCGGCGGTGGCGAGGCCGGCCTGCTCGGCAATCAGGCGGCGCGCGATGTCGCCGCGAAGGACCCGGCGGCCGGCCGACTCGGCGGCGTTGGCCCCATCGGGATCGAGCGTGGTGATGATGTACGGGAGCTCGGCGAGCTCGACCGCCCCGACGATCTGTTCGGACCTGGGTCCGTACCCCACCACGACGATGTGATCGACGAGCTGCGAGTGTCCATGCACCGGGGTCTCGACGTCGATCGTGTGGCCGGGGCCGACCCCTTCGAGCCGCCGCGCAACCACCTCGGCTGCCCGGATGGCGAAGGGCGTGAGCACCATCAAGACGACGGTGACAGCGATGAACGCCTCGGTTCCCTGATCCAGCCCCGCAGGAATCAGGCCGACGTCTTCGCCCGCCCGTTCCAAAACGAACGAGAACTCCCCGACTTGGGCGAGAACCAGAGCGGACGATGCAGCGACCCCCACAGGGCGCCGCAACACCGCTGCAGCGAGCGCGGTCGTGGCGAGTTTGAGGACGACCACCGCCCCAGCGAGTCCAGCGACCAGAGCCAGGTTGTCCAACAAGTAGCTGGTGTCGAGGAGCATCCCCACCGAGATGAAGAAGGTCGCCGAGAACAAGATCTGCAGGGGGAGGATGTCCGAGAGAGCTTGTTCGGACAGCTTCGATTCGCTCACCATCAGGCCGGCCAAGAACGCCCCGAGCGACACGGACACCTCGAGCAAGCTCGTGAGGTAGGCGGTACCAAAGCAGACCGCGACGATCGTGAGGAGAAAAATCTCGCTCGAGCACGTGCGCGCCACAGCTTCGAGAAGAAACGGCATGAGCGTTCGGGACGCGACGAGAACCGCGACCACGATGCCCAACGCCTTGGCGAACGCCCACACCAGATCGAGCGGGCCGCCGCCGTCGCCGCCGAGCATGGGCACGACCAGCACCATCGCCACGACCGCGAGGTCCTGGAAGATGAGGAAACTCACCGCGACGCGGCCCGTCGACGAGGCCGCCGTCCGTCTGTCGGCCAACATCTTTAGGACGATGGCCGTCGAGCTGAGCGAGACCAGCATCCCGGTGAACACCGCTGTCTGCCAGCTCTTGCCGAACGCCAAGACGAGGCCGGCGACGATCCCGATGGTCGCCAACACCTGAATCGCGCCGCCGCCAACGATCAGTCCTGCGAGCTGACGGAGCCGGTCGAGACTGAACTCGATGCCGATCGTGAACAGCAGCAGGATCACACCGATATCTGCGGCCTGGTTGACGAGGTCGATGTCCTCGACGAGCTCGAACCCGTTCGGCCCGATCGCAGCTCCCGCGACCAGGAAGCCGACGATCGGCACGGTGCCGATCCGCGAGGAGATGTAGGCGATGACCGAGCCAGCGACCACCAGCAGTGCCAAGTCCGCGAACAGGGGTGGGGCGGAGGCGGCAAGCATCGGCGCTCAGCGGATCTGGGCGCGGAGTGCGCTCGTCCATTCATCGGCGTCCCGCCACTTGGCGTTGCTGTCGCGGCGCATCACGTCGCTCGCCTGGCCCGCAGCGGGGAACGAGCCCAGGAACTTCACGTCGCCCTGCTTCATCTTGAGGTCCCGGAGACAGTCGGCGATCACCTCGTCGCCGATGTGTCCCTCGAACTCGAACAGGAAGCAGTAGTCGCCGAGTCGGTGCTTGGTGGGCCGCGATTCGAGCCGGTTGAGGTCGATGTTGCGGGCCGCGAACTCCTGGAGAATCGTCACGAGCGAGCCCGGCTCGTTGGCCCGCTGGTAGACGACCACGCTCGTCTTGTCGTGGCCGGTCGGCAACGGGATGCCCTCACGGCCGAGCAGGAGAAAGCGGGTCTGGTTGCCGGGGTGATCCTCGATGGCTCGCTCGACCGCTTCGAGCCCGTAGAGCTCGGCGGCCAGCGGGTTGGCGATCGCCGCCACGCCAGGACCGAGCTCCGCCACCTGCCGCGCGGCATCCGCTGTGGACGTCGCGACGTCGACCTCGGCGTCGGGCAGCCGCTCGCGCAGGAACGCTCGACACTGAGCAAGCGCGACGGGGAACGAGATCACTCGCTCGATGTCGCCTACCGACGTGCCGGGTCGGGCCAAAAGGTCGAGCTCGACGTCGAGGATGACCTCACGTTGGATCATCAGTTCGAGATCATTTGCGAGGGCGTCCTGGGTGACATTGACGGCGCCTTCGATGGCGTTCTCGATCGGCACGAAGGCCAGATCCACCTCGCCCTCGACCACGGCGTTGAGCACATCGGGGATCGAACCGATGGGGCGGGTGTCCGCAGCCGCCAGATCCGGTTGACTCAGAAGCGCCTGCTCGGTGTAGGTACCGCTGGGCCCCATGTACCCGACGGTCGTCGACGGCGATACCGACCAGACCTCGTTGGTTGGCCCTGAAGTGCTCACGGGCGGCAGGATACGGGCTCGACACGGAGGATCATGAACGAGAACCAGCTACTCGAGCTGCTCGAGCAGGTCCGTGCGGGCACGCTGCACCCCGACGACGCGGCGGCGACGTTGAGCCGCCTGCCCTTCGCCGACCTCGGTCATGCGCGTATCGACCACCATCGTGCGCTTCGAACGGGGCGCCCCGAGGCGATCTACGCGCCGGGGAAGGCGGTCGAGCACTGCGTGGAGATCGTCGGAGAGTTTCTCGCCAACGGGACCGGTCCGGTGATTCTCACCCGAGCCGACACCGATCAGGCCGACGCCGTGACCGCCGCACACCCCGGGGCAGCGGTCGAGGGCTCCCCTGCCGGGTCTACGGTCATCTGGCGGCCGTCGGACCCGCGACCGGCAGGTGTCGTCGTGGCGACCGCCGGTACCGCGGACCTGCCGGTCGCCGACGAGGCTGTCGCCGTGCTCACCGCCCACGGCATCGAACCCACCCGGGTGCACGACGTGGGCGTGGCCGGACTCCATCGGCTGCTCGCGGAGGTCGACACCATCGCGACCGCAGAGATCGTGATCACGGTCGCCGGCATGGAGGGCGCACTCGCGACCGCGATCGGCGGGCTCACCGCGGCACCGGTCATCGCTGTCCCGTCGAGCGTCGGCTACGGCGCCGGGCTCGACGGAGTGACGGCCCTTCTCGCGATGCACGCCGCCTGCTCGGCCGGCATCACCGTCGTGGGCATCGACAACGGGTTCGGAGCCGCGATGGCCGCGCTTCGGATTCTCGACAGGATGGCGCCGTGAAGCGGATCGCGTGGTTTCATCCGATCTCGGGCATCGCCGGCGACATGGCACTGGGTGCGCTGCTCGACGCCGGAGCCGACCTCGACGAGGTTCGCTCGACGATCGAAGGACTTGGCGTCGACGGATGGGCGCTCGACGCAGCACGCGTGCAACGAAGCAGCCTGGCTGCGACTCACGCACTCGTCGACGCGCCCGAGGGCCACCACCATCGCCGTTGGAGCGACATTCGAGCCCTCCTGGAGTCGGCAACGCTTCCCGACCGGATCAGAGGACGAGCCGCTGCGATCTTCGAAGCGCTCGCCGTCGCCGAGGCCGCGGTACACGGGATCGAACCAGACGAGGTCCACTTCCACGAGGTGGGCGCGCTCGACGCCATCGTCGACATCGTGGGTGTGTGCGCTGCACTGGAATCGCTCGGCGTCGACGAGGTTCACTCGGCTCCGGTGACCGTCGGGGTCGGCGCGGTGACCGCTGCGCACGGAGTCCTCCCCAACCCGGCCCCAGCCGTCGTGCGCCTGCTCGACGGGCTCCCCACCCGCGGCGTCGACGTCGACCTGGAGCTCACCACACCGACGGGTGCCGCCATCATCGCTGCGCTCGCCAAGACGGTCGGGCCAATGCCCTCGATGGTGGTGGGACCGACCGGCTTCGGCGCGGGCACCAAGGACCTTCCCGGTCGACCCAACGTGACCCAGGTCGTGATCGGTGAGCGCGCTGCGACGGACGACGGCGCGACGGAGTCCCTGCTGGAGCTCGCCACCAACCTCGACGACGTCACGGGTGAGGTTCTCG
>CAYUBX010000143.1:0-2339 GCA_964443165.1 uncultured Acidimicrobiales bacterium | reverse complement strand
GGATGCAGGCGCGCTCGACGCGTGGCTCACCCCGATCCTCATGAAGAAGGGCCGCCCAGCCCACACGCTGTTCGCGCTGTGCCGACCAGAGGACCAGGAGCGGCTCACGACAGAGGTCTTCCGGCTCACCGGGACACTCGGCGTTCGCGCAACGCCGTTCGAGCGGACCGCGCTCCCCCGCGAGATCATCACCGTCGTCGTCGCCGGCCACTCCATCGACGTCAAGGTGGGCCCGCACCGCGTCAAGGCCGAGTTCGACCAGGTGGCCGCGGCAGCCGAGGCGCTCGGCCGTTCACCCCACGACATCGCGCGCGCCGCCGAGACTGAAGCCACCCGAGATTGAGGGGCGAGTACCGAACCGGTACGCGCCGAACCTCACTCTCGGTTCAGTCGAACGTTCTCGACAGGCGTACCGGGCTTCGGGCCGGCGGACGTGAACTCCGTGCCCTCGGGATCGACGGCCCAGGGGGCATCGCCGTCCCACTCGTCGTCGTAGACCAGTTCCCGGATCGGCCGCCGTCGAACAGGACCGTGGCGACCCATCGGCTTGCCCATCGGAATCGTGGCGTGAATGGCAACGCCCTCCGGAATGCCGAGCAGCTCCCGCAGCTCCTCCTCGACGAACGCATGCCACCCCGTGATCACGCCTCCGTACCCGTGAGCGCGCGCGGCCAGCATCAGGTTCTGTACGGCGGGGTACACCGACGCACCCTCGGCGTAGTTCTCCGGCCGGTACCGGATCAGGCACGCGAGGATCACGACCGGCGTGTCCTCGAAGTGATCGACGAAGTGCTGCATCGCCCTGGCCATCCGAGCCTTGGGCGAATCGTCCGCCACCCCTGACCCGTCGTCGTAGCCGTCGTTGGACCGCTTGGAGTTCCAGCCGGCGCGGAACGACTCGCCGAGCAGCGCCTTGGCCTGAACGGCCTTGGGGCCGTCGCGCAGCACGATGAGCCGGAACTTCTGGCGGTTGGAGCCGCTCGGCGCCCGGCTCGCGTACCAGAGGATCGACGACAGCACGTCCTCGGGGATCGGCTCAGCCCGATACCGCCGGATCGCACGCGTGGTCGCCATGCCCTCGAGCAGTCCGATCTCGTGCGGGTCGACAGAGTCCTCGCTCACTGTTCCTCCAGCAGCTCGTCGAGTTTGACGATCGCATCATCGGTCACGACGCCGACGACGCGCCCGCCGGTGTCGACCACGGGGTAGATCTCGAGGTCGGCCTTCGACATCTCCTCGGTGACCTCGCGGAGGGTCCACGACAGCGTGGCAGGGCGAATGTCGGTCACCATGGCGTCACCCACCGACACCTCGATCCAGTCCTCGCGGTCGTGCTCGCGGGCGTCCTGGAGGCGAATGACGCCGACGAAGTTGCCACCCTCATCGGCAACGACGGCCTCGAGCTGTTTGCGCGGGAACGCGAGTCCCCACACGAACTCCGACAACGAGTCCGTGGGTCGGATTGTGCGGAAGTCGGTTCGCATGGCGGACGTCACCGGCATCTGGAACCGTCGCTCGAGGTGGCCGGTGCGGGTGTCTCGCTGGTATGCAGACACCGAGTTGCCGCCGACGACGACCTGGGTGACCGCGACGGCGACCAGCCCGGGCACCACGAACTCCGCAGCGCCCGTGGACTCGGCCACGAACATCACGGCCGCCAGCGGCGTCCGATAGCCGGCGGCGAGGAACGCCGCCACGCCGATGTAGGGGAAGAAGGCGAGGGCGCGCGGCTCGATGTCCATCCAGCCACCGACGAGCCGGCCGACGATTAGACCGAACACCGCGAGCGGAATGAACACCCCACCCACACCTCCGGAGGACAGAACGGTGGAGGTCGCGACCAGCCGAGCGGCCAGCAGAAGCCCGACGAGCCACAACGACTCGTGCGGGTTGAGGATCCAGAGGAGGAGTGCGCCCTCGGCGGTGGGCCCCATCGTCAGCGTCGCGTCGAACGCCCGGTCGCTGAGGACAACAAGACCGCCGAGCACCGAACTGCCGACGAGCCACAGGCCCCACCAGGGATAGCGAAGGCTGACCGTCTTCGAGAGCCGGACCACCCGGCTGAACAAGATGGCGCCCAAGCCGCACAGAGCGCCCACCGCGAGCGCCCCCAGGAGCACGTCGCTGTTGAACTCGACGACGCGATCGACCTCGTCGATGATCCGCACCTCGAACGGCGGCTCGTCCAGCCCGGTCATCACCACATATGTCAGGTAGGACGACGCGCTCGCGATCAGCGACGGCAGGAGGGCGCGGCGGCCGAGGTCGCCCTTGTAAGGGGACTCGAGGGCGAAGAGGACTCCGGTGGCGGGCGCCTGGAAGATAGCTCCGACACCGGC
>CAYUBX010000142.1:1643-7275 GCA_964443165.1 uncultured Acidimicrobiales bacterium | reverse complement strand
GTCCGACAAGCTCGATTTCTGCGATGCGCTGTGGCAGGCCTACCGAGAGGAGGCCGAGCGCAACGAGGTGGAGGTTGCGCGTGGCCACGAGTGCGCATGGGGCGGGACGGCCGTCTGCGCCGAGACGGACGCAGAGGCCGAGGCGCTGTTCGAGGACATGGCGTGGTTCTGGGATACGTGGGCCCTGCAGTTCGGCCAGGGCATGCCGCTCAAGCTCGTCGGCAGTCCGGACACCATCTCCCGCCAGATCGAGGAAGCGCAGGACCGGCTCGGGTTCGAGGAGGTCGTCTTCCTCGTCCCGCAGGGGATCCACTCGAGCGACCAGATCATCGAGTCGCTCGACCTGATCACCGACAAGGTGATGCCGCGCTTCACCTGAGCGGCGGGACGCGGCGTGCTGGCTCGAATCTCCTCCTCCCGACGCGGCGATGTCGGCGTCGTCACGGCGAGCGGCGAGCTCGACCTGGCGTCTGCTGCGTCCCTGCGACAGGCGCTCCGCGAGGCCGCAACCGCCGGTGGTGCAGCACCGGCGGTCGTCGTGGACCTGAGCGGCGTCGAATTGCTCGACTCCGTCTCCCTCGGCATGCTCTTGGGCGCCCGCCGTCGCGTGCTCGAACGCAACGGGTTGCTCAAGATCGTCACCGACGCCGCTGGCGTGCTGCGTACGTTTGAGCTCACGGGTACTGCAGACTTGTTCGACATCGTTCGAACGCTTGATGAGGCCTTTGCCGGCTGACTCGTACCCTGGAGCACGCGATGGCCGGAAACGACTTTCTCTTCCAACGTCCGACGTTCGTGAGCAGCCAGAGCACCTTGGCGAGGTTCGTGGCGCGGCCGGTGCTGCGCTTCATCGACCGCGAGGTCGCCTCGGGCGTCCTGCTGCTCATCGCGACGGCCATCGCGCTGATCTGGGCCAACTCGCCGTGGAGTGACAGCTACGGCGACTTCTGGCATGCGCATATCGAGCTGGCCATCGGCGATTGGCACCTCCACGAGCTCTACCTCGGTGCGTTCGTCAACGACGCGCTGATGGCGCTCTTCTTCTTCGTGGTCGGTCTCGAGATCAAACGCGAGCTGGTGACGGGGGCCCTCAACTCGGTCCGGGCCGCTGCCCTCCCGGCGATCGCTGCGCTGGGCGGCATGGTCGTGCCAGCGCTCTTCTACTTCGTCCTCAACACGAGCGGCGAGGCCTCGCGCGGCTGGGGTATCCCGATGGCCACCGACATCGCCTTCGCAGTCGGCGTCGTGGCACTGCTCGGTTCGCGGGTGTCACCTCACCTCAAGCTGTTCCTGCTGACGCTCGCCATCGTCGACGACATCGGTGCCATCGCGGTGATCGCGATCTTCTACACGGACGATCTCAGCTTCGCCTGGCTGCTCACCGCCGCTGCCGGGCTGATCGGCGTGCGCATTCTTCGGCAGCTGCGTGTGTGGGCGATCCCGGTGTACGCGGTCCTCGGGGTCTTCATCTGGTACGCCACGCTCGAATCTGGCGTCCACGCCACGATCGCCGGCGTGGCCCTCGGCCTCCTCACCCCGGCCCGACCCCTCCTTCCCGAGCGGGACGCACAGTCGATCGTCGACTGCCTTCCCGACGACGCCACCGTGGCCGAGGTCCGCCACGCCTCGTTCCTGGTGAAGGAATCGGTGCCGCTCACCGAACGTCTCGAGAACGCGCTCCACCCCTTCACCGCATTCCTCATCGTCCCGATCTTCGCCCTTGCCAACGCGGGCATCGAGCTCAGCGGAGACACCATCAGCGACGCGGCGTCGAGCAACGTCACCCTCGGCATCATCCTCGGGCTCGCGGTGGGCAAACCCCTGGGGGTCACCCTCTTTACCTGGGTGGCGACGCGCTTCGGTTTCGATCTCCCGCCCGGCGTCAAGTGGCCCAACTTCGTCGGCATGGGCATGGCGTCGGGCATCGGGTTCACCGTGTCGATCTTCGTCGCGGGTCTCGCGTTCGACGATGCGACGATCACCGATCTCGGCAAGATCGGCATACTCGTCGCATCGGCGGCAGCAGCGGTCCTCGCGTTGGCGATCATCGCCTTCAGCGCAGACGACGAGCACCCCGAGACCGCTGGTGCGAACGCGATCGACAACCGCAGTTGAGTCACTTCGGTGTCAGGCACCAAAGTGACTCAACTCGTCTGTGATCGAAGGGGCGGGTGACGATCGTGCTGGACGCGGTTCTGTTCGACTTCGACGGGGTCATCCGTCAGTGGGACGAGCCCGAGCTGTGGACGTTCGAAGCCGACGCGGGGTTCGAGATCGGTACCGTCCACGCGGTCGCGTTCGATCACGACGTCAACCGAGCCGTGATCCGAGGCGAGGCCACGTTCGACGAGTGGCGTGCCGAGACCCACGATCGGCTCCACGCCGTGCACGGCGACGACATCACGCCGATCGTGGACAGGTACTTCTCCTTCGAGGGTCGTCTCGATCCGGCGATGGTCGAACTGCTCGAGAGCCTGCACGGCCAGGTGGCCGTCGGGCTCTTGACCAACAACCACGACAACTTCGAGGGCTACTTGGACCGGGTCGGCCTGAGCGGGCATTTCGACATGGTCGCCAACACCCATCGCCTGGGCGTCGCCAAGCCGGAATCGGGGGCCTACCTCCAGGCGCTCGACCGCCTCGACGTCGCTCCGGGACGGTGCCTATTCACCGATGACCTCAAGCACAACGTCGACGGTGCCTCCGCCGTCGGGCTCCACGCGCACCACTTCCTCGATGTGGAGGGGTTTATCGAGCGGCTCGCCGCGTTCGGACTACGGGTCTGAGCCCGAGCGCAGGCCTCGATCGAGGGCCGGCGATAGTTGAAGCGGTCGCGCGCAACCCCCTACCGTGGCTGCGGCGCCCATCGGCGCCCCCCTGCCGCGCCGAGGCCCCCCAGCCCAGCCTCGTGACCGCGGCCTGTTCGCTCCGGGCTGACGAGTGAGGACATCGTGACAGCGGTTCCCTATTTCGCGCTGATCGCCTCTGCATTGGCGCTCGCGCTCGCCTACCACTTCGCCACAGTGGTGATGAAGGCGGACGAAGGCACGGATCTCATGAAGGAGATCGGCCAGGCCATTCGCGAGGGCGCAATGGCATTCCTGCGGCGCGAGTACCAGTGGGTGTCTGCCTTCGTGGTGTTCATGTTCGTGCTCCTTCTGATCGTGCCGATCGACGGACGGCCCGCGGCGTCGTTCGCCTACCTGATGGGCGCCGTGCTGTCGTCCGTTGCCGGCTTCATCGGCATGAGGATCGCCACAGCAGCCAACACCCGGACCGCGAACGCGGCCCGTGACGGCGCGGCGTCGGCCCTGCCGCTCGCCTTCAAGGGCGGCGCGGTGATGGGCTTCAGCGTCGCCGGCCTGGCCCTGCTCGGCATCTCGTTCAACTACCTGCTGTGGGTCACCTGGATCGGCGTCGACGACGCTTTCCAGGTGGTCGCGGCGTTCGGTCTGGGTGCGAGCTCGATCGCGCTCTTCGCCCGTATCGGCGGCGGCATCTACACCAAGGCTGCGGACGTCGGCGGCGACCTCGTCGGCAAGGTCGAGGCCGGCATCCCCGAGGACGACCCCCGCAACCCGGCCACCATCGCCGACGCGGTCGGCGACAACGTGGGCGACGTCGCCGGTATGGGTGCCGACCTCTTCGAGTCCTACGCGGGCTCGATCGTGGCGCCGGTGGTGCTGATCTCGCTCCTGTCTGGAGTGTTCATCGCAGACGGCGCTCTTCAGGACTTCGGGGACTATGAGGCGCTTCTCTTGTACCCCGTCCTGATCGGCGCCCTCGGCATGATCGCGTCGATCGTGGGAGCGCTCATGACGCGGGGTAAGGAGGGCCAGAGTCTCTCCACCCAGCTGCACACCGGGCAGTACATCGCGATGGGTCTGACGATCGTGTTCGCCATCGTCGGCACGCTGTGGCTGTTCAGCGGGAAGGACGACGAGGCTGGGATCTTCGGTGGTGGCGACCTGGTGGACAAGCCGATCTACCTGGCACTGACCATCGTCATCGGCCTGCTTGGTGGTTGGGCGATCGGCTTCGTGTCCGAGTTCTTCACTTCCGAGCACTACAAGCCGGTGAAGGGAATTGCCGACCAGGCGGAGACAGGTCCTGCCACAGTGACGATCGAGGGCATCGCCCAGGGCAAGCTGTCCACCCTTCCGTCCGTCGTGCTCGTCGTTCTCATGATCGGCCTGTCGTACTGGATGGGCGGCGCCGCATTCGGTGAGGCCGGCTCTGAGATCGGCCTCTATGGTGTCTCGCTCGCCGCCATCGGCATGCTCGCTGTGACGGGTGTGATCGTCGCTGTCGACGCCTACGGACCGATTGCTGACAACGCCGGCGGCATCGCCGAGATGGCCGAGCTGCCGTCGGAGGTGCGTGATGTCACCGACAGCCTCGACGCCCTCGGCAACACCACCGCCGCCGTCGCCAAGGGCTTCGCCGTCGGTTCGGCGGCAGTGACCGCCCTGGCGCTCTTCAAGTCGTTCAGCTTGACGGCTGCACCGGATGTCGGCGGCCTCAACCTCGACATCAACGACACCGCCGTGACCATCGGGCTCTTCCTCGGTGCGATGACGCCGTTCATCTTCGCTGCGCTGACGATGAGCTCCGTCGGTCGCGCCGCTCAGGAGATGATCGTCGAAGTGCGGCGTCAGTTCGCCGAGATCCCCGGTCTGCGCGAGGGCCAGCCGGGCGTGAAGCCGGACAGCCGGCGCTGCGTGGACATCTCCACCCAAGCCGCGCTGCGCGAGATGATCGCCCCGGGCCTGCTCGCCATCGCGCTCCCGCTGGTCATCGGTTGGATCGACGTGAAGGCCCTCGGCGGGTTCCTTGCCGGCGCCGTCGTCACCGGCTTCCTGATCGCCATCTACATGGCCAACTCGGGCGGTGCCTGGGACAACGCCAAGAAGTACATCGAGGCCGGCGCCCACGGCGGCAAGGGCACAGACGCCCACGCCGCCGCAGTGGTCGGCGACACCATCGGTGACCCCTTCAAGGACACCTCCGGCCCGGCGATGAACATCCTCATCAAGGTGATGACCATCGTCTCGCTGGTGTTTGTCCCTGCGTTCGTCTGATCACCTGATACGAGAGGCAGTCGGCGGCCGGGCGCCGGCAGCCACTCGCTCGCTACGGGACCCTGGCTCGCTTCACTCGCTCGGTCCCTGATGCTCGCTCGCAGCCGCCGTCTCCCACCCGCGGGAGGTGGCGGCTTCGCGCGTCAGGCCCCGTTGAGCACCAGCGGCCTTGGTGCATCGGCGGGTGGGCGTAGCCTTTCTCTATGGAGATCTCTGGAACTCGGGTCCTCATCACCGGTGGGTCGCAGGGGATCGGGGAATGCATCGCTCGGGCGTTCGCCGCGGAGGGCGCCAACGTCGCCCTCGCGGCCCGGCAGAAGGACCGCATCGCTGCGCTCGCTGCCGAACTCGGCGGTACCGCGCATCCGCTCGACCTTGCCGACCCCTCACAGGTGAGCGGCTTCATCGACTCGGTCGAAGCCGCCGGCGGCCCCATCGACATCCTGATCAACAACGCCGGTGTGGAGACGCAGAGCCTGGTCGAGGATCTTCCGGAGGACGAGATCGCGCGCGTCGTCGAAGAGCTCGACATGGCGCTGAAACGCGCCGAC
>CAYUBX010000142.1:0-1633 GCA_964443165.1 uncultured Acidimicrobiales bacterium | reverse complement strand
ATCCTCGTAGGGCCCGAGCGTCTCACCCGGCAGGTCATGGGAGGGATGATCGAACGTGGGCGAGGCCACCTCGTCTTCACGTCGAGTGCCGCGGCGATGACACCTGCTCCAGGCCTCGCGGTCTACTGCTCCACCAAGGCGGGTCTGACCCGCTTCTCCGAGACGCTTCGCATCGAGCTGAAGACGACGGGCGTCGGCGTCACGGTTCTGCATCTGGGTCCGATCGACACCGACATGTGGACGCGGGTCGAACAGAACCCACCCTTCGACGCCGCCCAGAAGCGGCTGCGACGACTGGGACTGCTCACCGACGTCAGTCCCGACAAGGTGGCGGTGGACACGGTCGAGGCCGTGCGGAAGGGTCGACGCGAGGTACGTCACCCCAAGCGGCTCTGGGCGAACATGGCGATCGCGGCGACGCCGGGGCGCTTCACCGAGCTCGGTCTCGCACGGCACGTGCCGCGCAGGCATCGATAGCCCACCGGTTCACACGGTCGAAACACGTCGGCAACGCGCACGACCCGCACCCGGAACGAGCGCGTCATAGCAGGGTCACTCAGCCGAAACGCGCCCTTCCTACGTTGCCTCCGTTGCGCGATCTGTGAGACGCCAGGAGGACAAACCCGTGAAACGAAAATTGCTCGTCACCGCACTCGGTACCGCTGCAGGAGTGTTCCTGTTCGCCGGCCCCGTCGCCGCTCAGGACGGCGAATCCGAGCTGACAGCGGAGATGGTTCAGGCGGTGATGGACAACCTGTGGGTGTTCATCGCCGGTGTGCTTGTGTTCCTGATGCAGGCTGGCTTCGCCATGCTCGAGGCCGGGCTCACCCGCTCGAAGAACGTCGGCAACATCATGGCCAAGAACCTCGCGGACGCCTCGCTCGGCATCCTCGTGTTCTTCCTGGTCGGCTACGGGCTGGCCTACGGAACCGACACGGACAACGCGCTGATCGGGTGGGGCTCCTTTGCTCTCAGCGGCTCCGACCTGTTCGACATCAGTGGCGGTCTGTCGCCTGCGACGGACTTCTTCTTCCAGGCGGTGTTCGCAGCGACAGCCGTGACGATCGCCTCGGGCGCGATGGCCGAGCGCACCAAGTTCACGACCTACCTGATCTTCACCGTCGTGACGACGGCGCTGATCTATCCGATCGTTGTCCACTGGACCTGGGGTGGCGGGCTCATCGCCCGGATCGACATCGGTGGGGCGGTCTACAGCGACTTCGCCGGCTCCACGATCGTTCACAGCGTGGGAGGGTGGGCCGCGCTCATGGGTGCGTGGATCCTCGGCCCGCGGGTCGGCAAGTTCGGCCCGAACGGCGAGGTCCGGACGATCCCCGGCCACAACATCACGCTCACCGTCCTCGGTGTCTTCATTCTCTGGTTCGGATGGTTCGGCTTCAACCCAGGCTCCGAGTTGGCCGCCGATTCCGTCGTGATGTTCGTGGCGCTCAACACGGTGTTGGCTGCCTGCGCCGGTGCGATCGTCGCCACCGCATACAACTGGCTGAGGACCGGAACCCCCGACGTCGCCATGGCTGGAAACGGCGTGCTGGCCGGCCTGGTCGCGATCACAGCGGGTGCGGGCACGATGTCGCCCTTCGGGGCTCTCCTCACGGGCGCCATCGGCGGCGTC
>CAYUBX010000141.1:0-7360 GCA_964443165.1 uncultured Acidimicrobiales bacterium | reverse complement strand
CGGGACGCTTCCGTCCTCTCGAACCGCGGATGCTGCTCCTGGCGGTCTATTCGGCCGTGGTCGGCGTGGCCACCGAACCCGAGGTGATGCGTGCTCTCGGGATCGAGCCCGACCTGCGATCGATCGTCCAGGCCCGTCGCCAGACGATCGACTTCCTCCGCGCGGCGCTCGTGCTCGACTGAGCTACTCGCCCCGAACGATGCGGTCTTGTTCGGACTCGATGCGGTCGGCTTCGTCGGCGAGGAACACGCGCTCGCAGGGTGCAACTTGTCGGCCGCCGCAGGAGATCGCGAAGCGCTCGTAGGCCGATCCGTATGGCGCGGCTGCGTAGAGCTGCTCGCATCCGAGGGCGTTGCCGCGGGAGCATGCTCCCCACAGCTGATCGAGGAACTCGTCGCCGCCCGGCGCCGGGTCGTCCGGACGGACCGACGCCAGGACGGGTGGAAGGCCGTCATCGCCCAGAAGCTCGCCGCAGTAGGCGACCGCCCGCCCGCCGCACGTGTTGCCGAACGCGTAGTAGTCGCTTCCGCCCGGCGAGGTGAGCAGTAGTTGATCGCAGGCCCTCGCGCTTCCCTCTGCACACTCACCCCACCAGTGATCGAGCGCAGCATCGAGCCCCGGCGCAGGCGTGTCGGGTGACAGAGCCTCCGGGACGGCCTGATCCGAGCCCAGCAGAGACTCGCATCGCAGGTTCTCCCTGCCACCGCAGCTGAACGCGAACGCCTCGTACTCCGATCCCGGCTCCGCGTTGAAGAACAGCTCGTCGCAGCTCGCAGCGCGCCCCTCTGCGCATCCGATCCACAGCGCGTCGAGCAGTTCGTCCTCGCCCGGCGGAGGTGAGTCGGGGTCGAAGCGAGACGGCGCGTCCGCGAGCGAGTGGGGGAGCGTGTCCCCGGTGACCGACCCCGTCGGCGGCGGCGAGTCGTCGACATCGAGGAGGCAGACATCTCGCGCGATGGCCACCGTGAGCTCCTGCTCGGGCGTGAGGCTTCCCTCGAGGTCGTCGAGCATCATGCCGAACTCCGTCTCGACGCGTTGCAGGATGCATCGTGTCTGGGCTGGCGTGAGATCGTCGGCCGAGGCGATCTGTTCCACCGCCTCGCGGCCGCCCCCTTGCCCGGAGGTGCAGGCGCTGACCAGCAGCGCCGTGGCGAGGACCCACCATGGGACGTGGAAGCGTTTCATCGCCGTCGAGCGGTGGTCACGCGAGCTTGCTCGCGATCGCGCCGACCGAACGCAGCGCGGTCCCGTCTGCTCCGTCGGTTCGGAATCGCCGAGTCGGCCCGTCGAGGGCCTCCTGCAGCATTTCCGCGATGAGTCGGGCGATCGGGATGCCCTCGTGCGCCCAGAAGTACCAACTGAGTGAGCCGGGGATCGTGTTGATCTCGTTGACGAAGAGGTCCTCGCCCGACCACAGGAAGTCGATCCGCGCGACCGAGCGGACCATCGCGAGGTCTGCGACGGCCGCAGCCATCTCGCGAAGCTGTGCCTCGACCGGGGTCGGGATGTCGGCGGGGAGCTCGCGCGGCGCGCTCGCCATGCCCTCGATGCCACCGAGATACTTGTCGGCATAGCTGTAGATGCCGTCCGAGCCGGTGCGCAGCGGCTTCTCCACGGCGCTGAGCGAGAGCTGGGGCCAGGTCCGGACCGAGATGTTGAGGTCCACGGCATCGGTGAGGTACCGCTGCACCACCGCGCCCTCCTTCAGCAGCGGCTGGGTTCGGGCGAGCGCCTTGGCCGTGTCGATGTCGTCGACCACCTCGATGCCTATCGACGATCCGCCGAAGCGGGGCTTGACGATGTAGGGGCCGGGACCGTCGATCTGCACGTCGTCGGTGACGAGCCACAGCGGCAGCGACGGCACTCCGGCGGCGATCATCGTCCCGGTGAAGGCCAGTTTGTCCATCCCGATCGCGGCGCCCCACTGGCTCGGGCCCGTGTAGCGGATGCCGGCCAGATCGAACATGGCCTGGAGGGTGCCGTCCTCGCCCGGTACTCCGTGACAGCAGTTGACGACGGCGGAGATGTTGAGGGGCGTCCGCTTGCCGCGCCGCCCTTCTTTCACGAAGCCGCCCTCGCTGCCTGTGGCCAGGGCGACCGGCTCAGCGCTTCGCGGTAGCCCGTCGGCGAACTCGCCGGCCTCGATCGAGGCCGGTACCTCGTACCAGTCACCCGCCTTGGCCCAGTAGAGCGCAACGACGTCGTTGCCGGCGTCGGCCAGGGCATGAACCGCCTGGAGTCCGGTCAGGATCGAGATGTCGTGCTCGGGGGAAGGGCTTCCGAAGCACACGGCGGCACTGCTCATGAGTCAAATGAAACAGCACGGAACCGCCCGGCTGGTGTCACCTGCTGCCGCGGCGCGTTCGAGTGGAGAGGGCTGGCCGTCTACGACATCCTTGGGGCCGTGCAGATCACCGAACAACGGCGCGTCGCCCGAGAGCTCCTCGACATGCTGGCCGGCACGGCCCCTCACGTTTCCACCGAACCGCTCGAGCACGGGATCGACGCCTACGTGTCGGAGGAATTCGCCCAGCTCGAACGGCAGCACATCTTCGCTTCGATGCCCCAGCTCGTGGCGTTGAGCTGCGAGCTGCCGGACGCCGGAAGTGTGCTGACCGACAACGTGGGTCCGTCGCCGGTGGTGCTGGTGCGCGGCGCGGATCGTGAGGTGCGAGCCTTTCTCAACGTCTGCCGCCATCGCGGTGCGCCCGTTGAGCTCGAACGCTGCGCGAGTCGCCGCTCGCTGATGTGCCCCTATCACGGCTGGACCTACGGTCACGATGGTCAGCTCCTCGCGACCTCCGACACGGAGGCGTTTCCCGAGGTGGACCCCGCGGACCGAGGCCTGGTGTCGCTTCCTGTCCTCGAGACGGGCGGATTGGTCTTCGTCCACCCGCGGCCCGACGGTGTGATCGAACAGACCGCCGACCTGCGTGATCTGGTGACCGCCCTCGACGGCTACGGCCTCACGGCACTGCACGCCTGGCGCTCGCGCGAGTTCACCTACGAGTTCAACTGGAAGCTGGCCCTCGAGACGTTTCACGAGACCTATCACTTCGCGTGGCTGCACAGCACCACGGTCGGCACGCTCCTCCACGGCAACCGTTCCCACTTCACGCCCTGGGGCCTGCATCATCGGATGACCATCCCTCGGCGCAGCATCGACTCGCTCCGCGATCTCGACGAGGACGCGTGGGCGCCGCTCGATCACATGCTCGTGGTGCACCAGGTCTTCCCCAACACGCTCGTGATCTGGCTGCGCGATCACGTGGAGGTGTGGCGCGCGTACCCCGACGCAGACACGCCCGGGCGTTGCACTGTGCGACTGACGCTCTTCACCCCCGAGCCGGCGGAGAGCGATGTCGACCACGCCCACTGGGAGAACAACTGGAAGCTGACGATGGACACCGTCGACAACGAGGACTTCCGTGTTGCGGCCGGGATCCAGCTCGGGATGGCGTCGGGTGCTCAGGACGCGGTCATCTACGGCGGTAACGAGCCGGCCATGCAGCACTTCACGTCGAACGTTCGTGTCGCTGTCGGTGAGGTCCGCGTTCAGGGCCGCGGTCAGGGATAGTGATCGGGGAGGTCGTTCTCGTAGAGGACGGCATCACCCTCGCCGAGTTCTGATCGCACCCACGCCACGGCGTCCTCACGCGTGTCCATGAAGTGGATGGTGGCCCTTTCATCGCGGGCACCGAAGGTGAGAGCTTCCCGGTTGGTGCGCCCGACGATCAGGAGGTCGTCGGCGGCGCGGGCTGCTGCTTCGCCGAACCGCTCGTTCTCGGGCCGCTGGCGCTTGCCGAGCTCGACCATCCCGGGTGTGACGACCACTCGCCGACCGGCGTCTGCGTCGAGCAAGGTCGCGAGGGCGGCAGCTGCTCCGGCGGGATTGCTGTTGTAGGTGTCGTCGATCACCGTGATGCCTGCGGGGCTCACGGACACCTGCCGGCGGTGGTCTGCGACCGGGAGCGACGCGAGCCGTCCGGCGATGTCCTCATCCGTGATCCCGAGGACGGACGCGACGGCGACAGCGCAGGAGACGTTGGTGGGCGCGGCGTCGATGTCGACGCCGCGTGCGATCACGTCACCTTTGCGGGTCACGGTGATTCCTGTGTCGTCTCGCGTCACGTAGACGTCGGCCTCCGGTGATTCGGCCGAGCAGCGAATGACCCGGATTCCGGAGGTCGCGAGCCGGTCGGCCTCCCGCGCCAGGCCGTGTGCGTCGATGTTGAGGACGGCCGTCCGGCTCGTCGCGAAGATCTCGCTCTTGGCCTTGACGATCGTGTCGAGGTCGCCGAATCGCTCGAGGTGCACGGGACCGATCGCGGCGAGCACGCTGATGGTGGGTCGCACCCATTGCACCATCGAGGCGATCTCACCGGGGCCGTAGGTGCCCATCTCGGCGACGAAGACCTCGGTGTCGAGCGCGAGGTGCTCGTTGACGGCCCGCGACAAGCCGGCCGTGTTGTTGAAGCTCGCAGGGCTCGCGACGACAGCACGTGAACCGGTGACGAGGTGCCGCACGTACCCCTTGATGGTCGTCTTCCCGTACGAACCGGTGATCGCAACCCGGATGGGGTCGATGCGGTCGAGGGTCGCCGTGGCGGATGTGACGAACTTTCTGGCCAGCACCTTCTCGAGCGGCGCGAGGATCACGAGCGCGAGATCGACGAGGAATGGGACGCAGAGCGCCGTGACCGCCGCGAGCGGTCCCGCCACGCCGAAGAGCGCCCCGACCCCGATGGCGATGGCTGCCAGGAGGAGCACTGCCACGGCGACGGTTCGCAGCCGCCTGGTCCATGCCAGCTTGCTCGTCCGACCGCGCGTGCTGAGGCCCAATGGGGAGATCGCGACGATCGCGGCGGTGACGAACCCGGCCGGGCCCACCGCGAACGAGGCCCCTGCTGCCGCGACGGCGAGGAGCGCGAGCGCGCGGTTGCGGAGATCCAGCCTCCACCACCGAGCTGCGAAGAGAGTCGTCGACGGAGCCAGGTAGTGCTCACGTTGCGCCACGCGCAACCAACGGGCGGCGCCGACCGCTCCGCCGAGCACCGCGGCGACCAGCAGAGCGATGTTCACGCGATCACCTCGAGCCGGCGGTCGATCGCCGCCCGCAGCTGAGCCGGTGAGTCGAGCGGAAGAAAGTGGCCGACGTGGGGCACGACGGTGAGCTGTGCGTTGGCGAGCAGTGTCTCGGACCGCACCGCGATCTCGGGCGGCGCAGCATCGTCGTTGTCGCCCCACACCAGCTCGACCGGGGCGGAGATCGCGACCAACTGTTCTTCGTAGGACTCGTTGACCGTCTGAACGAGAACGTCCCTCATGACGCCCGTCGCCGCCCGATAGTCAGCGCTGCCGAACTTGTCCTTCAGCCCCTCCAGTTGGCGATCACCCAACAGCCCCAGGCCGTGAAGCCGTCGCCCGATGCGATACCTCACCTTCGGCTTGCCGCGGCGTTGGGTTCGATGAAGAAGCGGTGCGCCGGTGAGAACCAGGCCGCCGACGGCGCCGGGGCGCTTCTGGGCGAGATGGACCGCGATGCGGCCGCCGAAGCTGTGGCCCACGACCACGATCGGTGTTCGGCACTCGTCGAGAACGGGCTCCACGCTCGCTGCGTATGCCCCGGCGCCTCCCGGTTCGTCGGGAGCGGGAGTCGCCCCGAAGCCGGGGAGATCGAGAGCGATGGCGTCGAGCCCGTCGAGGACGGCGTCGAAGTCCCGATGGCTCCGGCCCCACCCGTGGAGCGCGAGCACGCGAACCGGTCCGGTTCCTGTGCGGGTGCCGAAGATCTGCCCGTCAGCGAAGGTGCGGAGGGCCATCAGGTCGGCGCGGCTCGACGGCGCAGGCTGGGCATCGCTGCTCCACGCTACGAGGCCCAGACGACAACGCACATTATTTCCTGCGGTCGCCGTGCAGTTCCCGACGAGCGGGGCGGGGGAGGTGATCGCCCAACCTGCGATCTCCGACCCGCCGCTGGAGCCCGTAGTCCGATCGCCGCCGCCACAGCACCGCATCGGTGTGCATGTTGCGGAACATGCTCACGATGAACCACTGGCGATCGGCGGGCTGCGACCAATCGTGAGCGCCGGTGCCCGCCAGGTCGTTGCCGTCCGGGCTGCCGATGAGCGCGCCGTCCGAGAACCACGTCGCCGCGTCGACGGGGAACGGCCGCATGCCGCTTCCGTCCGGCGGATCCCCCCAGCCGCGCAGGTCGGGAAGACCGATGGGGAGCGCCGGCGCAACGAGCGCCGGGTTCAGCTCCGTGGTGAGATCGGCTCCGATCAGCAGGTTGCTGGTCGCGAGGAGCGGCGGCTCCAGGTCGCGCGACAGACGGATGACGGGCGCGGTCTCGACGAGCCCGAAGCGGATCACCATCTGGTCCGTTGCGATGCGGCGGTCGTCGAATCCGAGCAGGGCGGCCACGCCCGCGCCGACGGCGCGGTACTCGTCGTCACCCCACGTCTGGTCGAGGAGGCCGTCCAATGCCCGCTGCGCTCCCGCCTGCTCATGAGTTGCGATGAGCGCGTTGGCGACGAACGTCATCTGTTGGCGGCGGAGCGGGGCGTCTTCGGTCAACACGGCTGCGTAGTGGGCGAATGCGTCGCGGAGTTGGCGATGCCCTGGTCGCCATGGGGGGTGCGAGGTCCCATGGCCCGCGAGGGGAGCGTCGGTCGCGAAGAACCGCTGGAGCGCAGCCCGGTCGACCGACTGCCCGGCGGGAAAGCTCTCGAGAAAGGCGGCGTAGCGGGGAGCGATGTCGCCGAAGATGTGCTGGTTTCCGTCCGCGAGGTACTGGCGGTCGGACCAGTTGGGTGACATGCCGTAGACGCTCTGTCGCCCGGTGAGGGCAGGGCGAATTGCGTCTGACGCGAAGGGTGCGAACATCATCCAGTTGGCGCCGGTGTGGCCGGCCGACGAGGGGTCCTCGGCGTCGGCCAGTCCGTCGTTGAGACGTTGGTTCATCCGGCGTGCGAGTTCGGCGTAGTACGCGGTCACGAGCAGATTTCGCTCGCCGCCCCGGGACTCCGGAAGCCTCGCCACCACCGCGACCTGCTCGGCGATCGACGAGGTGTCGGCGAGCGCTGCCGCTGCGAGCGCCCGGACCCCCTCGTCGGAATGCGCCCGCATCGACAGGCCAGTGCTCGCCCCCGAGATGTCGTCGAACGGGCCAACCAGGCCGAGAACGAAGCGTCTGGCCGCTCGAGGGTCATCGGCGAGAACGTGCAGATTGACGGTCGCCGCGACGACGTCGTCGTAGCTCAGGAGTCCGTCACGCTGGCCGCCGGGGTCGTCCGGTCCGGGCCGGGACGTCTCGAGTCGTCGGAATCCCGTCTGCAAGACCCGCGACCTCGGCGGT
>CAYUBX010000140.1:0-7393 GCA_964443165.1 uncultured Acidimicrobiales bacterium | reverse complement strand
GTTCCCGGCGCCAATCACTGGCTCCAAGCCGCGTTCCCCCAGCCCGCCGCAACAGCCCTCGCTTCATTCCTAAACCAACGCAGCCAGAGCTGACACCCACGGGTCTGCCAGGGTGTGACGGCTGGTCGCAGTCAGTAGCGGAACGGCTGTGCCGTCATCTGGTTGCCGGGGTGACCGCCACGGCGACGCTGCCGTGAAGGACCGGTTCGGCTAGGCGGGGACGGCCTCGCTATCGCTGGCGACGTCAATGACTCGAAAATTGTCGGCGTCGATCTCGAAGATTGCCATCTGGGCGAAGCGGGCAGCGATCCTGAGCCTGCCGAGAATTCGTCGGTGTCGGAATTGGCGGTGTTCCCGGGTTTGGTCGAGTCGGCGGATCCGGTTGGTGGCGCGTGAGGTCCGCGTGGGCGGTTGCTGGGAGGTGACGGCGGGGGTTAGGCCGCGGTGCGGTATTCGTTGATGAGTCCACCGCACACATTGCGCCGGTCGATCGAGCGGCCTGGGTCCATCGTCGCAACGTCTGAGCCGGTGGGTGGCCGCTGGCTCAAGGACTGGTGGGGTCGATGTTGGTTGTAGTCGGCGAGAAGCCGGCCGAGTTGTCGGCGGTTCCAGATCAGGGTGCGGTCCAACAGTTCATGACGCACACTGCGAACCCATCGCTCCGCGAACGCATTGGCCTTCGGTGCTCGCGGCGGTGTGGTGATCGGATCGGCACCCACAGATCGGAACACCTCATCAAAGCTTGGGGAGTATTGGCCGGCTCCGTCGTGGATCACGAACCGGATCGGCTTCGCGGAGGCCATCAACAGGTTGCGGGCGGCTTGGGTGGTCCACGCACCTGTGGGGTTGGTGGTGATCCCAGCGAGGTGAACTCGTCGGGTATCGAGCTCAATGAAGAACAGCACATAGAACCGTTTCAACATCACGGTGTCGACGTGAAAGAAGTCTGTCGCCACAATGCCTCGAGCCTGAGACTTGATGAACTGTGACCAGGACGGCCCGGTGCGCTCGGGGGTGGGGTTACGACCTGCGTTTCGGAGGATCTTCCACACCGTTGACGCAGCTACCGAGTGTCCGAGGCGACATATCTCTTCGTGGATACGCCGATACCCCCACGTCGGGTTCTCCGAGGCGAGTCGAAGCACCAGAGCTCTCAACTCAGCCGGTGATGGTGGCCGGCCTGCCCTTGGGCTTCGATGAGTCCAGTGTCGGGCCACCAGTCGGCGATGCCAGCCCAACACGGTGGCCGGTTTCATGATCAACAACACCCGGCTGATGCGATCTCGCCCGATGGCTCGAGACAGCACAGCGAACATCGCCCTGTCGGTGTTCGTGAACCGGGCCCGTTTGATCTGACGGTGCAACACCAGCACCTGGTGACGCAACGCCAAGATCTCAGCATCACGTCGGTCACCCGACATCACCAGCAGCACCACGCGGGCCGCTACGAGACGAACAAACCAACCCAACAAACCAAGCACGGCCCGAGAACCTACCCACCCCCGAACAGGCCCCTCACCAGCGACGACGCATTCTCGGCAGGCTCAGCCCAGCGAGCCCTAACCTCGACACCGGGAGGGTTTTCTGCCACATTCTCGACACCCCCCGCCCCCGTAGCTCAGGGGATAGAGCGTCGGTTTCCTAAACCGTGCGTCGCAGGTTCGAATCCTGCCGGGGGCGCACCGCACGCGCTGTGGCCCGGGTCCGGGACCCGGGCCACAGTGAATTCTCCCTGGCGTCGTCAGTGACCCCGCGCCTGTGCCACGGACAAGCGACCGACATCTTCGTTGGAGTCACCTCCGACGAAACAGATGTTCAGGAGCGTTCTTTCAGCCGAGTCCTGGCACACCGTCACCCCAGAGCACATACATCGCGACGACGGGTTGGTCGCCGGCCTGGATCGCGTGGCGGTCGTGGGGATGGTTGTAGAGAGTGGCGCCCGGCGCCATCGTCACGTACTCGTCAGCACCACCAAACCGCCAGTCCGCCACACCCGAGATCGTCAGGTAGAGCTCCTGCGGCGGGTGGGAGTGCTCGGGGTAGGCGCAGCCCGCCCCGAGGTACACGAGCCCGGCGATCACGTCGTCCAGTTCGAACATCTCGCCGAAGACGCACAGCGCGCGTTCGCGGCCGTCGTCGTGCCAGCGCGGCGACATGGACCAGGGCAACCGGTCGGCGAATCCGGCGAACCGTGATGCAAGCGACGTGTCGCCAACCGTCGGCGCCGTCTCCGTCACCGCCTGCATCCGAGCCTCGACGTCTCGCACCCCTGCGGTTCGGATGCGCTCGCCGAACAGTGCGGCGCCTTCGGCGACGCGCGGGTCGTTCGTCACCTGGCCGGCGACCGCTGCGGCGTCGGCGAACCACTCTCGCACCTCGTCGTGAAGGCTCATCCGATCCTCGATCCTCTGGCCCGGCCCGACAGCAAGACCAGCACGAGCACGAAGGCGCTCCCCGCCATGTACGGGATCGACACGAACCCGAACTTCCATGCGTACCGGACCGTGCACGGGTTGAGCAGGTTGCACGCCGTCGCATCCTCGAGAGAGGGGAACAACTGCAACAGGTAGTGCCACGTCGCGAACGCCAGCCCGATCGCGGCGAGCGGAACCGCGTACCGACGGACGCCACGATCCTTCGTGATCAACGCGACGACCAGGAGTAGGGCCAGCGGGTACATGCAGACACGCTGGAACCAGCAGTAGCGGCACGGAATGAGGTCGCCGACCTCAGAGAGGTAGAGCGAGCCCAGCGTGGCGAACACCGCGACGAACGCGGCGAACTCGCCACCCCTCCGTCTCCCCCATCGCAGCACTGCGAACGAGCCGATCCGGGGGACGAGGCGCCCGGCGAGCAGGAGAACCGACGCGACGTTCGCCACAAGTGCGCACACGGCGAAGGCGGTCAGGACATCACGCAGCTCCATCGTGCCCAGTTTCGACGACAACCGGGACAGAAGCGAGTCAGCGACGGGTTCTCGTGCGACCCTCGTTCATCGGGATCCAGAGCGACGCGAAAGCCGCGAGACCGACCATCACGTAGAAGAGGAGCGTCCGGTCGTAGTACTCGAGGGCCGCCACGCCTTCGGTCACCGGCAGCAGGGCAAACATCGCGCCGGTCCCGAGCGCCGCGGCCGCGTACCGCAGGGTGTTGAACAGACCGTTGGTCTCGCCGAAGTACTCGTCGTCGACAGCGCTCAGCGCGAGGGAGTTGAGGATCGGCGTGCTCATACCCCAGCCGATCCCGTACAGGATCGGTCCAGGAGCAAAGTCCAGCCAGTAGTTGACCTCTGCCCCGAGGCGGCTGAACTGCCACGCCACCGCGAGGACACAGATCGCGCTGCCCAGACGGCACAGCGCGACCCGGCCGACGCGATCGGCGATGCGACTCGCGAGGACGGTGGAGGTGCCCGCTGCGATCGGGCCGACCGTGACACCGAGACCGACACCGATGGCCGAGTACCCCCACATGTCGCGCAGGAAAGTCGGCCACACGAACCAGATCGAGAGAGACGTGATGCTGATGAGGAAGTTCGCCAGGTTCGTGACCCACACGCCACGGCTTCGAAAGAGCCCCAGGTTGAGCAGCGGCGCTGGATGTCGAGCCGAGTTGGTGATGAAGACGACCAGAGCGACCACACCGACGCTCGCCATCGAGATCGTCACCGGGCTCCCGTATCCCCAGGTGTCGCCGCCCTGCATGATGGCTGCGACGATTGCGGCGACCGCGATGGTGCCTGCGACGGCTCCGAGCACATCGAGTCGAGAGGTGACGGGGGCGGTCGGTTGCTCCTCGAGGGTGCGCAGCGCCATCACGAACATCAGCGCGGCAACCGGGGCACTGACGAAATAGACCATCCGCCAACCGCCCGCCGCGAGAATCACGGCAGCGAGACCCGGGGCGATGGCGGCTGCAAGCGGCCCCGCGGCACTCCACAGACCGACCGCAGTCGTTCGCCGGTTCTCCGGGAACAGAGGAAGCGCGAGAGCGAGGCTCGCCGGAAGGACAGCGGCGCCACCGATCGCCTGGACGACGCGAGCTGCGTTGAGAGCCCAGATCGTGGGGGCGATTGCCGATAGAACCGCCGAGACAGCGAAGAGGGCGAGGCCCACCTGGAAGATCCGCTTCCTCCCGACCCGGTCGGCGAGCCGACCCGCGAGGGGGAGGAAGGCGGCGGTTCCGATGAAGTACCCGGCGACACCCCAGCCGACCTGCGACGCGGTGGCCGAAAACCCGTCGCGAATGTCGGTGATCGCGATGTTGGTCGCCGTGCTGTTGAAGCCCACCAACACGGTGCCGAGCGACGCGACGGCGAGAGCGCGCCACGCACGGGCGGACACCTCGGTCGGCTGACCGTCATCACTGTCCGACGGGGACGCCGAGCGCGACGAAGCCACCGATTCCGCCATGGGGATGGGTTCGTCGACGTCGGCGACGCCGTCGATCAGCGGAATCCGCGGAACGTGGGCGAGATCGACCTCAAACTCGCGGCGCACGCCGCCAAGCGTACGCCCTCCCATATTCAAACGACGATTCGAAAGTGGTGCCCGCGGCTCAGTCGCCGATTGCGGGAACCGTCGTCTCGGGCGACCGTTCGATCATCACGGCCCCGTCGTCGGATCCGATGTCGCCCGTCGACTCGTCAGCTGACGCGTCCTCGTCGGAGTCGTCCTCGGAGTCGTCATCGGCGCTTCCGGGACCGCTGTTGTCGGATCCGGGTCCCGATGTGTCCTCGAGCTCCTCGTCGGGGTCGACAGGATCGGACAGTTCGGGCGCCGGAACAGTCTCGGGCGGACCGATCGGTTGGATCTCGACCGTTCCTTCCTTGGGCGCCTCGCCCGCCCCGGGCTCGCCGTCGGCGGGCATCTCGGCCTCGTCGTTACCGTCCGACTGGTCGCCGCCCGGCGGGACCGGAGCGGGCGGGGTGATGATGAGCGGCGACCCGATGTCACCCTCGATCGGTTCGTCCGGCTCGGCCTCGCTCACGTCTGGCTCGGGCGCCGGATCAGCAGAAGGCTCAGCCGGCGGCTCCGTCGGAGCAGGTGCGGCGACCTCTTCGACCGCGGCGGAAGCAGCAGGAGCCGGGGACCCCGAGGTCGCGGCCATGGCGAGGCCGGGCGGCGTGACGGCCTCGGCGGCTGTGACGGGAGCGCCGATCACCACGGGTTCGCCCACCTGAGGCGTCGACTGGCCGTGAGCGGCGACCACAGAGACAGGTTCGGGCGCCTGGGCGTTCAGTCCGAGGGTGGTGACCGTGGGCAACACGAGTGTTCCGCCGACGGTCGCAGCAACGGTGGCCGCCGCGACGCTGGCGACGAGAGATCCCGTCCCCGCCGCAGCCGCGCCAGCGCCCGCCGCCGCGGCGCCGGAGCCTGCACCGGACGCGGAGAGCGAAGCGATCGACGCAGCTCCCGCGCTCGACGCCGCGGCTCCCGCTCCGGAGACAGCCTTGACCGCCGCGAGAACCGACGGCCCGCCGAAGATCAGGGGAACCATCGCCGCTCGCAGAGAGACGCCGACGTCGGCCATCTCGAAATACAGGGTGCGGCACTCTTCGCACGCGTCGAGATGCCGTTCGAGCTTCAGCTCGGCCTCATCGCTGACCCGTCCTCGGAGGTACTTGGGCAGCCGATCGATCGTCCAGCGGCAGTCGCCGGACGGCTCGCGCAGATCGATGTCGACGTGGGCGAGAACGTACGCTTGGCGGAGGCCTTCGCGGGCTCGATACGCCAAGGCCGCGAGCGCGTTGGGGCGAATGCCCAACATCGTGGCCAGATCTTCCGGAGGGGTCTCCTCGACCTCGGTGTGCCACAAGACCGTCTTCCAGCGCTCCGGGAGACTCTCGAACGCTCGGGTCATCGCCTCGCGTTCGAACGCGGCCAGCGACGGATCCTCGTCCTCGACACCCCGGTCGAGAATCCAGTCGTCCGCCGTCGGTCCGGTGCGCTGTTCGCGGCGGGTCCGGTCGTAGGTCGTGCGCCGAATGGTGGTGAGCAGGTATGGGCGGAACGAATCGCGCGGACCTGCGCCCCGTCGGATCGCTCCGAGAACTCGCTCGAAGGCCTCCGACACCGCATCGTCCGCCTCGCCGACCGAGTTGCTCAGCTGGCGGGCGAGAGCGCGGGCGGAATCGGAGTGGCGCTCGAACAGCTGACCGTACGCCTCGAGATCACCATCTCGGGCGCGGTCGATCAGCGCCGCGTCGCTCGACGCGCTGCGCTTCCGCCTCCTCTTCACCGCTGTGCCCACGGCCCTCCTACGAAACTCGATATCTGTGATGACGCCGGGTGCGAGAGATTCTGTCGCAAAAATGCGGCCGCTTTACCGCGGGACGCGTTGTACGGCGCGAGTCCCACGTTCAGCGCTCGCTCGCCCACCGGGTGCGACCGAATCGGACCGACGGAGACCGCGAGATCAGCGGCCTCTGAAGACCGGCTCCCGCTTGTCCACGAACGCTTGCGCGGCTTCGCGATGGTCCTCGGTCTGGCCGCAGTGGATGTGGTGGGCCGCCTCCATGTCGAGGCACTCCCCCATCTCGCCGTGGATCGCCCGGTTGAGGTTCTCCTTCATGTACCGGTACGCGATCGCTGGTCCCTGCGCGAGCCGCGTTGCGATCGCGTTGACCTCGTCCATGAGGGAACCGGCGGCGAACACGCCGTTCACCAGACCGAGTCGCTCCGCCTCGGTCATGTCGACGCGATCGGAGAGGTAGTAGAGCTCACGAGCCTTGGCCGAGCCGATGAGGCGGCTCATGAACCACGTGCCTCCGTAGTCGCCGCTGAAGCCCACACGCGCGAACGCCGTGGTCATCACCGCGTTGTCGGCCGCGTAGCGGAGGTCGCAGGCGAGTGCGAGCGACAGTCCGGCGCCTGCAGCGGCTCCCGGGAGCGCAGCGATGGTCGGCTTAGGCAGCTCGAAGAGCTTGCCTGCAGTGTCGCGCTGGTTGCGGCGCTGGAGGTGCACGCGGGCGTCGTACTGGACCGGGCTGTTGCCGCCCTCTCCACCGGCCTCGGCCATGCCCTTCACGTCACCGCCGGCACAGAAGGCACCGCCGGCGCCTGTGAGCACCACTGCACCGACGTCGGAGGCGTTCTCGGCGTCGGCGAGCGACGCAACGAGACCGTCGAGCATCCCGGAGGACATCGCATTGCGGCGGTCGGGTCGGTTGAGCGTGATCGTCATCACACCGCCGGTGACCTCGGTCTGGAGGTCGTCGGTCCCGGTGTCGAAGATGCGGTCGGCCATTGGTGGTCCCCCTGGGGTCTGCGCGGTCGGTTTGAGGCAGTATCGCGAACATGAGCAGCAGCCGCTCCGCCGTCCCGACATGGGACCTCCGGCCCCTCGGTCCACCGCTCGACTCCCGGGACTTCGCAACCCGAGAGGAGGCCGTCGG
>CAYUBX010000139.1:5823-7426 GCA_964443165.1 uncultured Acidimicrobiales bacterium | reverse complement strand
CCACCAGGTTCGTGAGCGCGTACGCGCTGTCGCCGCCGGCCAGGCGGATCCGCTGCAAGCCGGGTCGAGACTCTTCGATGCTGTCGACGCGCTCCTCGCGGAAGGAGGGCATGGCCTACAGCGAGTCGATGAGCTTGTCGACTCGGTCGTCGTATGCCTTGAAGGGGTCCTTGCACAGCACGGTGCGCTGTGCCTGGTCGTTGAGCTTCAGGTGTACCCAGTCAACCGTGTAGTCGCGCTTGCGTTCTTTGGCCTTGCGGATGAACTCGCCACGCAGCCGGGCCCGGGTGGTCTGTGGCGGGTGCTCGACGGCCATTTCGATGTCGGCATCGTCGAGCACCCGTTCGACCAGGCCGCGACGCTCCATCTTGTAGAACACCCCGCGGTTGCGATCCACGTCGTGGTACTGGAGGTCGAGCAGGGACACCCGGGCGTCGCCGAGGGTGAGGTCGTGCTTGGCGCGGTAGTTCTCGAGCAGGTGGTACTTGATCACCCAGTCGACTTCGCGATCGAGGGTCAGCGGGTCGTCCTCGATCGCCGTCATGCAGTGCTCCCACATGTCGAGCGCCTGCTTCTCCAGCGGGGAGAGTTCGTTGTTCTCGGCGTAGCGCAGGGCCCGCTGCAGGTACTCCGACTGGATGTCGAAGGCGCTGGCTTCCCGCCCGTTGGCGAGGCGCACTCGACGACGACAGGTCATGTCGTGGCTGATCTCGCGGATGGCCCGGATCGGGTTCTCGAGCGTGAGGTCTCGGAGGATCACGCTCGGGTCCTCGAGCATCCGCAGCAGAAGTGCCGTCGCGCCCACCTTCAGGAACGCGGTGTACTCGCTCATGTTGGAGTCGCCGACGATGACGTGGAGCCGGCGGTAGCGCTCGGCGTCAGCGTGGGGTTCGTCCCGGGTGTTGATGATGGGCCGGCTGCGGGTGGTGGCCGATGACACGCCTTCCCAGATGTGCTCGGCCCGTTGGGCGATGCAGTACATCGCTCCCCTGGCGCTCTGGAGAACCTTGCCGGCACCTGCGTAGATCTGGCGGCTGACCAGGAACGGGATGAGGACCTCGGCGTAGTGGCCGAAGTCGTCACGCCGGCCGGTGAGGTAGTTCTCGTGGCATCCGTAGCTGTTGCCGGCGCTGTCGGTGTTGTTCTTGAACAGGTAGATGGTGCCGTTGATGCCCTCTTCGGCCAGGCGCTCCTCGGCATTTTGGACGAGTTGTTCGAGGATGCGCTCGCCTGCCCGGTCGTGGCAGATGACGTCGTAGATGGAGTCGCACTCGGGCGTGGCGTACTCGGGGTGGGAACCCACGTCGAGGTACAGCCGTGCACCGTTGGCGAGAAACACGTTGCTGCTGCGACCCCACGACACGACGCGGCGGAAGAGGTAGCGGGCGACCTCGTCGGGGCTGAGCCGTCGCTGACCGCGCAGAGTGCAGGTGACCCCGTACTCGTTTTCCAACCCGATGATGCGCCGCTCCACGCAGCCCACCGTATCGGCCGCGCGCTCGACGAACTGGTCCGGTCGCCGAGACCGGACGCGAAAGTGGGGGGACCCAACACGTAACCCCACAAAAAAAAAACGCCCCCCCCCCCCCCCCAGGTGTAATAT
>CAYUBX010000139.1:0-5813 GCA_964443165.1 uncultured Acidimicrobiales bacterium | reverse complement strand
ACTGGGCGCCCCCCCTGGGGGCCCCCCCACTTCTTCATCGGGCCCCGCCCCAGCCCGAGGGTTGCTTATGGGACAGGCATGAAGGTCTGCGTGTGTGTCGTCATCTGACCCGCAGCAACCTGAACCGTCAAGCAGTCCGGGGTGACGTAGTTGTCGACGTCGCTGAAGCAGACGTCGTAGCTACCCGGGTCGAGGTGGGTCCACATCCCCCACGCGTTGCGGGGAAGCCCATTGAGCGAGATGGTCGAGCCCACCGCAGGATCCGTGTTGATCTGCAGCCAACCCCTCTCGGTGAAGCTTCCGAGCACCGTGGTCGTCTGCCCCGCGACGACCGTGATGGTCTCGCAATCAGGGGTAGAGAACCCGGTCACGTCGGAGAAGCACACGTCGTGAAGTCCGGGAGCGATCTTCATCCAGTCCACAGACCAGGTGTTGCGAATCACTCCGTCGACCGAGATCTGCGTCTTCACCGCCTGGGTCGTGGCCACTCGGAGCTGGCCATGACCGGTCGGGGCGGCCGTCACACCATCCCAGACGTACTGAGCTTCGAACTCAGTGGTCTCCCCGGCGACGACCGACAGGAGTTCACAGGCCGGTGCCGTGTAGAACTCGACAGCGCCGAAGCAGACGTCGTACTCGCCGACGTCGAGATCGGTCCACATTCCCCAGTCGTTCATGGGGACGCCGTCGACCGAAATCGTTGCGGGCACCGGGTTGCTGATCGGCGGGTTCATATCGCCGGGGTTCGCGTCGTAGAGACCGACTGCAGTCACCCGCAGCCAGCCGCGCTGGGCATAGGTGCCCTCAACGACCGCGGTCTGGCCCTCCAGGATCTCCGCAGTGACGCAGCCCGGTGTGGTCCAACCCTCCATATCGCTGAAGCACACCTCTCGCACGCCGAGCGGGACTTCGACCCACGACAGGCCCCAGCTGTCCATCGGGACGCCGTTGAGCGAGATCTGGGCCCCGAGCGCCGGAGCAGTCGTCACCCGCAGCATGCCGCGAGCGTCCATCACCGCAGTCGAGACGTCCTGATCGAAGAACCTGAGGGTCTCGATGTTGTACAGAACGTTCCGTCCGTCATCTCCGGGCAGCCCAAGGGTCACCGGATCGGCGAGCTCCTCAGGACAGACTCCCCCGATAGCGCCACAGCCGCGCACGTGGTCGACGACGATGTAGTCCCCGAAGTTGGTGATGTTGTACTGGTCCATCGGTGCGCCGAACACGGCGACATCGTTGTCCGCCACGATTCCTGCCGCGGCAGGCATCGCAACGCGTCGAACGATCGAGATGTCCTCACCGAACATCTGACCACTCAGCAGATAACCGCTGAGCTCGGAGACGCTGTCGACCTCCATGGTCTCGCCGATCAGCCCCTCTGGGTTCGGAGCGAGGAGCTTGACCTCGAGGTACCGGTCGCCATCGATGATGTCGTTGCCGCCGCGAGGTTCGATGGTGTCGCTACCGCCTCCGCCGAGGAGGATGTTCCCCTCGTCGTAGGAGGTCGCGCCGTCGAGGATCGCCTCGATGCCTTCGATGCGGGCCACGCCTTCGGGTGTGAGCTCGTGGCCGACCATGGACCCGCAGATCAAGATGATCTGACAGAGCGCAGGATCCTCATTCTCACCGAGAGTCCCGACACCACGGTCATCACCTCGGAGGACGTCGTCCAACGGACCACCCGAGAGGCCTTCGACCAGCTCGAAGCGGTCCGCGTTGGTCTCGATCGTCACAGGCACAGCCTCGACACGGAAGAGGTCCGCATCCGCCGGCTGAGGCGACTTCACGTAGCTGACCCAGTCCCAGCCGCGCAGGCCCTCGAACATCTCGATTCCTTCGCCGGCCCGCATGATGTCGTCCCCGCCTTCGGCGTGGTAGTCATCGTTGCCGGGGCCGCCGTCCAAGACGTCGTGGCCGTCGGTTCCGTTGGGGTTGTTGTCGAACAGCGCCCCGTTGTCGCCCTGGACGAGGTCGGCACCTTCGCCACCCTCGATCCAGTCGTCGCCTTCGTCGCCGAAGAAGACATCCATGTCTGCGCCGCCACCCATGATGTCGTTGCCGGTGCCGCCGAAGATCTCGCTGGCGTCCGAGCCGATGAACACGACGTCGTCGCCCGTACCGCCCTGGAGGAGGTCGAAGCCGGCCCCGCCGTGGATGGTGTCCGAGCCGGGCCCGCCCTTGAGGTCATCGTCGCCGAAGGTGTCCGTCAAGATGTCGTTGCCTTCACCGCCGACGAGGACGTCGTTGCCGCCCTCACCTTCCATAACGTCGTTGCCTCCGTTGCCCTTGAGGGTGTCGTCGCCTTCACCTGACTGGATGTTGTCGGCGATTTCTCGGCCGAAGAAGAGCGCGTGATCGGCGCCCTGGTACCAGACCTTGCCCGCCGGGGTCTTGACAAGCTCCATCGTCTCGTCCCACGGCGTGTTCGGGTCGTCGACCAAGCCCATGCTGTCCGAGGGGTTGACCACGGTCAGGTCGAACCGGAACGTCGGATGGGAGAACACATCCGCCGGCAGCCGGGTCGCTGTCGTGTTCCGCTCGATCAGCTCCGAGAAGCTGTTGCCCTCGAGGGCCGCCAGCAGGTTTGTTCCCGCCAGACGGTGCAGGTAGTAGAAGCGGTCACCATTTTGGAGACGCTCCATCTGCACCTCGAACACGCTGTTGTGAGTGGTACCGAGCAGACCGCCGAAGATCTCGGGCTTCTCCGCCAGGCCACCAATCCACAGATCGACGTCGTTGAGGCCGGTCTCGACCGCCGCCCAGGCACCCGACGACCACATGAAGTCCTCAGCATCAGCCGGGTAGTCCATGTGCATCGGGTCATTCACGATGATCTCGGCAGCCGCGCGACGGCTCGACAGGGTTCCGGCACCGCTGCCGTCGTCGTAGGTGGCGATGAGGTCGTGTGTGCCGTAGGCGGCGATGAAGTTCACCAGCGACTCTTGGTGTCGCAGGTTGTTCTGGTAGTCCCGCCAGCTGTCATACGGCTTCAACGACGGGTCGTTGTTGCTGCCGTTCCACAGCATCTCCCGCACGGCATTGAGCGGCGCGATGCCTGCGTCACGCCCTCGAGCGATGTTGATCGCTGCGAGGTCGAGCGGCAGACCGAGAAGCTGGTTCCGCAGCGCCGGGGTCACGAACTCGTCGATCTCCTGGCCGATCTGAGCGATCGAACCTGCCAGAATTCCGCCGGCAGCCTCGTCATGGCTGAGGGTGCCGTCGAGGTCGAACTCCGGTGGGTTGAGGAACGCCTGGAACAGGCTCGTGTGCATCGCCGTGCCGGTCGCCGTGTTGTAGCGATCAACCGTCTCCGTCAGCATCGAGTGCCCGAAGCGGTACGTCGCATGTGCGAACTCAGCCACGATGGCCGCGTTGACCGTCGTGTCGTACCCGGTGAAGACATTCACGAACGGCTGGATCTTGCGAGCAAACTCCTCGAACGCCAGGTGCTGGTACTCCATCTCGGTGACGAACTTGGCCGCCTGGAACAGGCGTGAGCCGTTCCACGAGCCATCAGCGTTCTGGAACTCGGCCAGCAGCTCACCGCCGTTGAGAGCGGCAGCCTGCTCCTTGATGTGGCCGACCAGCCGGTTGTGCTCGCTATGGAAGACGTGGTGGACCGACGTCAACGCGATGTTCTCGTTGGCGCGGCCATCACCAGCGATGTAGTGAGTGCCCAACAGCTCGTCGTCGTACTCACAGCCGGCCATCTTGGCGGGAGAGGGCATGAACGGCGAGTTCGCGATGGTGTCAGCGTCGGGCGTCCTGAGGGTTCCAGGCGGATAGTCCTCACAGTTCATCCCGACCGGTCCGGGCTGCGCGAACACCGAGATGTCGGCAAGGACCGGCTGCCCAGTGCGCTCAGCCTGCCAGGTCTCGACGGCCATACCAGGGGCGTTGTTGCCCTCGATCGTGGTCCCGTCGGCAAGGACGATCTGCGGCATACCGCGCTCATCGCCCGGGATGAAGTTGCCGTACAGGTCGGTCTTGATCTTCGGTGCGTTCAGCGCCTCGTGGTCGCTGATCTTGAGGCCCAGGTAGTCCTCAGCCTGCTGCTTGAGGTCCGCCCAGGTCTGCATGCCCTCCTGGCTACCCGTGTTCAGGTAACCGGTCGGCACAGGCTTGTTGTCAGCCATCTGGTACTGACGAAGGAAGACGTGGACGCTCGGCACAGAGCCATAGGTCTGCTGCTGGTCCACGAACGGTGTGGTCATGTTGGTGGCCGGCCCGTCAGGGGTAGCTGAGCGGCTCAGCACCATGAAGTTGGTGTGGCCCATTGGGTCGTAGAGCGGGTCGTCTTCCTTCAGCGGCATGTAGATGGTTTCGCCGTCTTTGGTGGTGAAGTCGAGACCATGGTCGAAGAACTGCCCGAAGAACGTCAGCAAGGAGTTGTACGGGGCAGACAGAGCCTCATCGGGAGCCAAGTTGGGGATGTAGAAGGCGTCCTCGTTGTAGAAATCGGGAACCATTGGGGGACACGGATCTCCCATCCCGACGCCGCACTCGACGGGGTGATCGCCAAGCGTGCCGCTGCCGTCGATATCGCCGGCCTGCAAGGTCTCACCGATCACGTCGCCGACCGTCGCTGCGGCCGCGACCGCCGCTGGGTTGGCGGTGGTCTGATCCACGATCAGGTTCGAAATCACTCGAGGATGCGAGTCCTCGACCCACATACCATCGTAGAACGGCGGTGCGTAGCTCGTCTGAGCGCCCGCCGCCGGCAGGAACATCGGCCCATTCAGGTCGAACGAGATGACCTCAGCGTCGATGTATCGCTCCTCGGTCATCCGCGGGAAGGGCTGCCCGGAAGCGCCGAAGTACTCCCGCCCGGGAACCAGGTTGTTACACACGCCGGTGATGGTGCGCAGGCCGAACGGCAGCAGCTCGCCGCCGTCGCCGAGCGGCAGTTGATTGGGGCCATCGCCTCGCAATGCCTGACAATTCGGATCGTCCGGGGACGAGACCGCGGCGTGCGTCTCAGAGATCCGGATCTGATCCAGAATGAATCGGAGATCGCCGATATCGAGGACGAAACCGACACCGATCGGAGCGACTCCGTCAATCGAGGACGATCCTGGCTCTTGCCAGGGGAACCGTCCGGGGTCGCCGGTCGCGGCGCTGCTCCCCGGCACAATTGCCAGAGAACTCGCCACGAGAACCGACGCAATCACAACGGCCAACGACCGTTTGATGAGTCTCGTGAGGGTATTCACGGATGGACCTGCTTCCACATAGAAGACGTGCAAGCGCGCAGCGTAAAAAGGCCCGCTCTCGAGCCGCCCCCAACGAGACACCCCCATGGCTCGCTTCTGCCCACTCTCTCGCGCTCATCTCGCGCTCCGACGGCACTCACCCGAGTTGGGACGCGAAACGCTCGCGGACCACCGGCTCCAGCAGAATGTGTCCGCAGTCGGCTGAGACAGCACGACCTCGGGCTGCTGCGGTGCCCGGAGAGCTTGATGCGTCCGATCCAGAGTCCGGATCGGACGCATCCAGGTTGCTCAGACAGTCCGGGCCTAGTGGGCCCAGGTCAGGTCCCGGCCAGCCTCAATGCAGCCTGCGAGCTCCGACAGGTTGACTCCCAGCGGGGCATCTGTCGCGCTCTCCGCGAGCCGGTAGGTCTGAAGTGCTGCTGACCGGTCACCGGCTGCGCTGTATGCGATCATCACGAGCGCCAGCGCGTCCTCGGACCACGGGTACCGCTCGAAAGCCAACTCGGCGAGCGAGCATGCTGCTTCGGTACGACCCTCGCTCAGGTAGTGCCGCACAAGCTCCAGATGCAGGCGCTGCAGACGGATCCCCAGCCACGTGCG
>CAYUBX010000138.1:0-7433 GCA_964443165.1 uncultured Acidimicrobiales bacterium | reverse complement strand
GATCGGGCGTCCCGAACGGCATCAGCCGAGCGAAGTCTTCGGCCGCACCCTGGCCGCCGTGGCGCTCGATGTATTTGGAAATGCCCTCGTAGAACTCGTAGCCCTTGACCCCTTCGTGGGGCCGCTTCTCACCGAACTCGTAGTGCTTCATGACGGTGCCGTAGTAGCGGCCGATCCACTCGAGGGCCTTCTCCTCGGCCCGGTTGGCGTCGGAGTCGACGAGGCAGAATCCGCCGGACAGCGGGGGCGGCGGATTGTGGGTGTGGTGCTTGACCCACTCCTCGCTGTAGGAGCGGAAGTCCTCCTCCACGACCTCCCACGGCTTCTGTGGGATGACGAGCAGGCCGACACCCAGCTGCGCCATGAGCGGCATGCCCTCGGGGCTGACCGACGCCGCGTAGGTACGGCCCTGGAACGAATGCTCGGGCGCAGGCCGGATGTCGCGTCGCGGCTGCTGGATGAACTCGCCGTCGCACTCGACGTAGCCGTTCTCCAGCCCTTCGAGCACCATGCGGGCGTACTCCAGGAACATCTGGCGGCTCGTGTCCATCGGAACGCGGAACCCCTCGTACTCGATGCGAGCCAGGCCACGGCCGATCCCGAGAATCAGCCGACCGCCGGAGAGGTTGTCGAGCATCGCGATCCGCTCGACAAGCCGTGTGGGGTCGTTCCACGGCAGCACGATCACGCCGGTACCGATCTGCAGGTTGGTGCGAGCCGCGATCCACCCCAGGAGCTGCAGGGGGTCGGGGCACATCGTGTAGTCGGTGAAGTGGTGCTCCACCGTCCAGACCGAGTCGAAGCCGAGGTCCTCGGCCTCCTCCACCATCCGCATCTCCTGGTCCCAGACCTCTTTGTCGGAGAGTGCGTTCTCCGGGTTCTGGAAGGCGACTGAATAGCCGACGTGCATGGCGACCCCCTCGATCGATCCCTGACGACGGTAGCCGGATCCGTGGCGCCCGCGCCCGACTAGGTTGCCCGGTCATGGACAGCATCACAGTGGCCCGCAGCATGCGGGGTTCGATCGGCATGTTGGCAATGGAGTGGCTGATGGCCGACTCGACCCTTGAAAAGGCGCACGAGCGCGGAATGGCGAAGGGCCAGGGCGCGTACGCCACCGGACGGCTCGGGGTTCTCGGTGAGTGTCCCGCCGACAACGTCGTCGCCGCCGCGTACTTCTGGGAGCCGGGCCTGATGCGGCAGATGGTCGCAGACGGTCGTGCGGTCTGCAGCCCGATCGAGGGCGGCGCGATCTACGCCGGCATCTGCCAGGAGTACGGCGAGGAGCGGCTCGGTGGTATGGACGGCGTCGAACGGCTCGGCGAGCTACTCGAGAAGGTCGTCGAGTCGGCCAACCCGGCCGGCGCCCCCACCTTCGTGGGCTGGCGCGACCAGGAGCTGCCGGCGGAGGCCGGACCCGCCCGCACCTTCCAGCTGGCTCAGACCATGCGCGAGCTCCGGTTCGGGCGCCACTGCATCGCGGTCCAGGCCGCGGGCATGGGTCCGCTCGAAGCGATCCTGTCCGGCCCGGCGGGCGAGTGGAACGCCGGGTTCTTCGGGTGGCCCAAGCCCTATCCCGAGGTGGGCGACCTGGCCGAACAGCGCGACGCGATCGAGGCGCACACCGACCAGCTGCACGCACCGGACTTCGACGTGCTCACCGACGGCGAGCGGGCGGAGCTGCGCGAGCTCGCGAAGGCGGCCCGAGGCCACGGCAGCTGACGCTGACCGGGAGTCGAGCGGCATCAGCGCTGAGGTTCGTCGTGACGAACCTCGGACGCCAGCTTGGGAAGGATCTCCGCAAGCTGCTCGATCGCGTCCCGGCCCAAGCGATCGATGAGATGGCGGCGCACCGACTCGACGTGCGCCGGCGCCGCGTCCTCGAGGACCCCGAGACCCTCATCGGTCAGCACCGCCCAGACCCCGCGGCGGTCATCGTCGTCGCGTTCGCGCCGAACCAGACCCTTCTCGGTCATGCGATCCACCCGCTGGGAGAGCCGGCTGGGTGAGTGGACGACGGCTTCGGCGAGGTCCGCGAGCCGCATGCGGCGGTCCGTGGTCTCCGACAGCTCGACGAGCACCTCGTAGTCGTCGAACGTCATGCCCGACTCGGCTTTGAGGTCCTGCTCGATGAGGCGAAGGACCACCGATGCTGCGTCGATCCAGCCACGCCACGCCAGCGACTCTCGATCGTCCAACCACGGGACCTCATCGCGCATTCGTGGCACCCTAACGCGGTGCCTGAGGACGACTTCGCGCCGAGTGTTGCCCAGCTGACCGCATCGAACAGCGCATACGCCGACTCGTTCGACCTCGCCGGACTGCCGGTCCCACCCAGTCGGAACCTCGCCGTCGTGACGTGCATGGACTGCCGGATCGACGTGCTCGGCATGCTGGGGTTGGCCGTCGGTGAGGCCCACGTGATGCGAAACGCGGGCGGCGTGGTGACCGACGACACGATTCGCTCGCTCTGTCTCTCGCAGCGGCTGCTCGGGACGAAGGAGATCGTTCTCGTGCATCACACCGCCTGTGGCTTACAGGGTGTCGATGGCGACGCACTCCTGGACGAGCTCGAGGCCGAACTCGGCAAGCGACCCGCGTGGTCGGTGCAGTCCTTCGCCGATCCGTTCGACGACGTCCGAAAATCGATCGACCGCCTCATCGCGAGCCCCTTCGTGCCACACGGCGACTGGATCTCCGGCTTCGTGTACGACGTCTCGACCGGACGCCTCCACCCCGTGGACTGAACCGACTCCCTTCGAGGGTGCGGCATCGCTGGGAGTCTCCGTCCCGCGACTCACGATCAGCGCGGGTCTCGACAACCCCTGCTTCGGTGCAGATTTCCTCGTCGAAGAGACCGCCGACGCGGACGCACAGGGTGCTGCGGTTGCCGATCTCGCTGGTGGCCGCAGCACCCTGGTTCTCGCCTAGGTCACCTCGACGGTGAATCGTTGCGGGCGGATGAACGTGTGACCACGGGGTCCGACGGCATCGGCCGCGAGTGCCACACCGCCGCCCAAATCACACATCGTGCGAACCACGACCTGGGCCTCCTGGCGGGCGAGGCCGATTCCGAGACACATGTGTGGGCCGCGGGCGAAGGTCAGCTGCTCGCGGAGGTTGGCGCGCATGGGATCGAATCGGTTCGGGTCCTCGAACGCCGCGGGGTCGCGGTTGGCCGCCATGAGCGACACGTCGACGAAGGCGCCGGACGGGATCGCGACTCCATCGAGTTCGACGGACTCGGTCGCGTAGCGGTGCACGGACGCGGCGGCGGGAAAGAGTCGGCTGGATTCGTCGACGATCGCCGGTATCAGAGCCGGATCCGCCGACGCTCCCTCCCCAACACACGGATCGGCGAGCAGCGACCACACGGCGTTGCCGATCATTCCCTCAGCGGTCTCGACCCCTCCGAAGAGCGCGACGGCGACGTTTGAGGTCAGCTCGGCCAGCGACAGGAAGGTCGCGGCCGCTGCGAGCGGGCCGCCATCACGAATCGCGTCGCCCACCACCTCGGCCAGCCCGGTCATTGCGTCGACCGCATCGGTCGACGAGGCGCGGCCACCACCGGCGTTCTCCACGGCAGCCGCGATCGCTCGGTACCAGGCATCGATCGAATCGACGAGCTCGAGGTCGAAACCCAGCGTCCGGCACATCGCGGCCACTGCGAGCGGCCGGGCGACCTCGGCACCCGCGTCACCGCCACCACGCTCGACGAGTCGCCGGACCAACCTCTCCGCTTCGCCGGCCAACCACGATCGGAACGACGCATCCGTCAGTGGACGTCCGAACAGCGTCAGGAAGGATTCCCTGTGGCGCGAGTGTTCGGACCCGTCGAGCGACAGCATCGACGGCCCCACAACCTGTCCGGTCGAGAACCGGGGATCGTCCACAGTGAACCTCGCGGGATCGCGCAGCACCCGCTCGGCGAGAGCGCGCCCGATCACCACCCACCCACTGACGGCCGGCAGCTCGACCACGGCGCCCTCAGAGCGGATCGCCCTCCACACGGCGGCCTGATCGACGGCGAGCTGTTCGAGCGTCACGTCGGACGCCCTCAGGGTCACGGCGTGGGGAGGTCGTCGAGGAGTGGCTGGTCTTCCCCCAGCGTGGGCGCACGCCTCGTGGCCCAAGGTGTGGCACCGAAGAGGTACGGCGCACCGGGCGCGGTGTAGGTCGAACCGTCGACGGCTTCGATCTCGACCGGGAAACCGCGATCGACAAAGTGGGGGTCCGCCATCATCTCCTCCGGCGAGTTGATGACCCCGCAGGCCATCCCCATCCCCTGCAGTCCCGCGAACAGGTCCTGGGCGTCCAGGTGTTCCGCCAAGAACTCGATCGTCGCGCGACCGGCTTGGAACACCTCGGCAGCGAGCGGATCCTCGTCGAGGGAGAGGATCGAGATCTGCTCGTATTGGTCTCCGAGCTCGAGCAGTGCGTACGTGGGGCACGAGTCGGTGAGGCCGAGTTCGTCGACCCACGACCGCAGTGCCTGGAACTCGGCCTTTCGCCTCGGTGGAACTCCAGTGTTGAGCCAGCGCCCGTCGCGGCACTCGATCTGCGTCCATTCGGTCGGCGAGTGATGCGCGTGGCGGCCGGTCTGGCGGTAGATCTCCGTCTGGGCGTTCAGCCAGTAGATCGTGGCGAATTCGGTGGTGGCGTTCGCCGCCATCAGCATCGACACGTCGACGATCTGTCCGCGACCCGAGTCCTCCCTCCAGTGCAGCGCGATGAGGATCGCGACCGCGGCGTAGTGACAACCGGTGTGGAATCCCTGGTTGCCGCCGCCCCGCACCGGGGGTATCGACGCGTCGTCGTATCCGCAGCTCCAGACCGGACCCCCTTCGGCGAGAAGCGTGAGGTCGGTCATCGGCGGCTGTGGGTTCGCGCGCCCGTCGTGGGTGATCGATGTCCACACCAGCCGGTCGTTCTCCGCGCAGAGCTCGTCCGCATCGAGACCGATGGCGGCCAGCCCGTCGATGCCGAGTCCCTCGATCACCACGTCGGCCGAGAGGAGGAGGGCTCGAAGGTCGACACGGTCGCGTTCGTCGGTCGAGTCGAGCACCACCGACCGCTTGCTCGTGTTGTAGTGCCACCACCACAGCGATCGTTCGGGATCGTCCTCATCGCCCGCGAAGGGACCGAACCCACGACTCGCTGCGCCGCCTGGAGGCTCGACGACGATGACCTCGGCTCCCATGTCTGCGAGGAGCTTGCCGGCGAGCGCGGTGCGTTCGTCGGCGAGCTCCACGACGCGCACCCCGTCGAGAACCCTCACAGCACACCCTCCTCGCGGAGTCGGGCGACCTCGTCGGGCGAGCGGCCCAGCAGCTCGCCGAAGACGTAGTCGTTGTGCTCGCCGAGGCACGGGGCCCCACGCTCGAGGCTCCAATCGGTCTCGGAGAGATGGACGGGCATTCCCTCGACGCGCTCACGGCCGGCTTGGCTGTGTTCCACCTCGACCCAGAGGCCCCAGGCGTCGGTGCGCGGATCATCGTCGACGCGTTCGCCGGGACGCATCACCGGCGCGGCGGGAACACCGGCCTCGACGAGGCGCGCGGCGACGGCGGTCTTCGCCTGTGGGTGGCTCCAGGCCTCGACTCGCTGTTCGAGCTCGGTCTCGTGGGCCAGCCGACCAGCCAGCCGAGCGAAGCGATCGTCGCGGCACCAGTCTTCGTCGATGACGCCGATCAACCGCTGCCAGTCGTCGTCGTCCCGAACGGCGATCGAGACCCACTCGTTATCGCCGTCACACGCGAACACACCGTGGGGAGCCATCGCCGGCGACAGCGAGCGATTGCTGTTGGGCATGCCCTCCCGTCGAGCGAGGCGCCCGTTGATACTGGCGTCGAGGCTCGCCGCACCGTGCAGGGTTCCGGCGGACTCGATACACGCCAGGTCGACCCACTGGCCCTCGCCCGTCTTCTTTCGGTGGAGCAAGGCGAACATGATCGCGATGGCCATGTAGTAGGAGCCGGTGTGGTCCATGTAGGAGTACCCCCACCCGGCGGGCGGCATGTCCGGCAGCCCACTCTGAAAAGTGAGGCCGGACACCGCCTGGGCGATCGGACCCCACGACTTGAACGCGGCGTACGGGCCGGTGGCGCCGAAGCCGCTGTTAGAGACGTAGACGATGTCGTCTTTGATCTCGCGCAGCGCGTCGTACCCGAAGCCGAGGCGATCGAGGACACCGGCGGCGAAGTTCTCTGTGACGGCGTCGCTGATCGCCACCAGTTCGGTCAGAAGCTCCCGACCCTCATCGGTTCGCAGGTTGAGGGTGACTCCGAGCTTGCCTGCGTTGTGGTTGTTGAATGCACCACCGCCCTCGTTCCCCCTCATGCCGTTCACGAAGGGCGGTGCGCCGCGGAGGATGTCCCATCGACCCCGCCGGACCGGATCCTCCACCCGGATGATCTCGGCACCGAACGCGGCCAGGATCTTCGTCGCCCCCGCACCTGCGAGCTGGCCCGTGAAGTCGCAGATGCGCACCCCGGCCAGGGCGGCCCCGCTCACGAGCGGTCCCCCGCAACGGCCTGGCTGTGCACCCACATTCTCTGACCCATTGTTTCGGGCACTCGCATCCCCCGAGCTTGGCTGATCGCGTCCATCGCTGCTTCGGCCTCGACACCGAGGCGGGTGAGCGTCGCTGCAGCCAGCGTGGAGCACCGCCCGATTCCGCCGCGGCAATGCACCACAACCGATCGGTCCTGACGAAGCTCGCTCGCGAGTTCGTCGATCAGCGCAGCGGCAGCGTCCACATCCGGAGGCACCCCGAAGTCGGGCACCTCGAGCCGGGCGAAGCGGATGCCGTGCTCCGCCAGAAGGGCCTGCTGGTCCTCGAGACCCAGCCGAGCGCTCTCGTCGACCGGGAGCGCGGAGACGACGAGGCCGACTCCCGCCGCGGCAACGGCAGCTGTCTGGGACTCGAGGACATCGGCCCGGGGCGCTGGCGCCGTGGCCAGTCGGCCAGCCGGTGACTCGACCCAGTAGAGCCGCATCAGGCCTCGGCGAGGAGCCGCGCCCGACGTTGGCAGTCCTCGAGGGCCGCCCGTAGCTCCGTCGTCCACTCCTTGAGATCCGACCGCTTGGCCCGGCCTCCGTCTTTGCCGGTCGGCGGGTCCATCACGTCGCCCACAACGATCGCGACCTGCTCGCGTTTGGGGAACTTCGTCCCCGTCGGCATGGCCTCGTAGGTCCCTGCGACGCCGACCGGCACGACAGGCGCATTCGACTTGGAGGCCAACCACGCCGTCCCGTCGAAGATCTCCCCGATCTCGTCGCCCTCTTGTCGCGTTCCCTCGGGGAACACCAGCATCGCCTCACCGTCCTCGAGCATTCCCTTGGCGACTCGCATCGCGTCGAGGTCGGCTTCACCCCGTCGGACGGGAAACGAGCCGACCTACTGCTAGGCAACAACGTTTTGGCGCACGTGC